>WLKQ01000017.1 GCA_009701185.1 Actinomycetota bacterium
GGTTAGCAAAAAGCGCAGTTAAATCACGAATGTCATCGATAGCTTCATCTTCACTTGCAGCAATGATGTGTGCGAGGCCGCTATTTTTTCTGTGAGCTTCCGGGCCACCAAGAAGGGCCATATCAATATCTTCACCGGTCACACTCTTTACTACATCAGGACCTGTAACAAATATTCGACCCTCTGGCGCAAGAACAACAACATCGGTTAAAGCAGGCCCATATGCGCCGCCACCTGCAGTTGGCCCTAACACTAAAGAGAGTTGTGGAATTCTTCCGCTAGCAGAAATCATTGTTTGAAAAACTTCACCGAAGGCATCCAATGATGCAACGCCATCACTTAAGCGTGCACCACCCGAGTGCCATATTCCAATAATTGGCACCTGTGCACCCATTGCCGCTTTGTAAGCCGTAACAATTATTTTGGAACCATCCACACCAAGTGCACCACTTTTTATTGTTGCATCTGATGCAAAGATAACGACCTTATTGCCTTTAATTAAGGCGGTAACTGCCACCATTCCACAGTTTGTGCGCGGAACCAA
Organism: Actinomycetota bacterium; assembly: GCA_009701185.1. GTDB lineage: Bacteria > Actinomycetota > Actinomycetes > Nanopelagicales > Nanopelagicaceae > Planktophila. The sequence goes on from WLKQ01000017.1 coordinate 545, forward strand.
AAATGAGAATTCGCCATCATCGACTAATCGTGCGATGCGTGCTTCGGGATCGCGAGGGTCTAACTCTGGGATTGGCATTTATATGCTCTTAAATACCAATACAACGTTGTGGCCACCAAAACCAAATGAATCATTCAGGGCGGCAATATCACCTGCAGGCAATGTTCTGGGTGTATTGCGAACAACATCAATTGTTACTGCAGGATCTAAGTCATCGATGTTAATTGTTGGGGGAGCTAAGCGATCTTGGAGAGTCTTTACGATAAAGACAGATTCAATCGCACCTGCACCACCGAGTAAGTGGCCTGTCATAGATTTAGTTGCAGAGACGGCAACGTGATCGGCATCTGAACCAAGTGCTGCTCGCAGTGCATTAGCTTCGGCTACATCGCCTGCAGGAGTAGAGGTTGCATGGGCATTTAAATGCACAATATCTTTCGTTGAAATTCCCGCTTGGCGCAAAGCAAACTTGATGGCGCGTTGTACGCCAGCCCCATCAGGGTCCGGTGCTGCAATGTGATAACCATCAGAGGTCAAGCCTTGTCCGGCGATCTCACAGTAAATTCGTGCACCACGTGCAACTGCATGCTCGTACTCTTCTAAAACTAATATTCCGCCGCCTTCGCCCAAGACAAAACCATCGCGGTTAAGATCATAAGGTCGCGAAGCCCTGGCCGGATCATCATTTCTAGTTGACAGAGCTTTCATTGCAGCAAAACCAGACATTGGCATCGCATGAATTGCAGCTTCAACTCCGCCACTAACAACAACGTCAGCGCGATTTTGTGCAATCATTTCAAAGGCGTAACCAATTGCTTCAGCCCCTGATGCGCATGCACTGACAGGTGTGTGAACTCCGGCCTTTGCTTGCAGTTCAAGACCAACATTTGCCGCTGGACCATTTGGCATCAACATTGGAACAGTGTGTGGGCTTACAAGCCGGGCACCTTTTTCTCGCAAGATGTCATATTGATCCAGCAATGTTGTGACGCCACCGATTCCAGATGCGATGACTACACCTAAACGCTCTTTATCCATCTCTGGTGCGCCTGCATCTTTCCAGGCTTCGCGCGATGCAACAACGGCAAATTGTTCTGAGCGATCTAAACGTCGAAGCTCAACCCGCTCCATTTGCTCACTTGGCTCAACGGCAACGCGCGCAGCAAAGTGCACAGGAATTGTTTGAGCCCACTCTTCAGTTAAAAGACGTACTCCACTCTGTCCGGCTAAAAGCGCCGACCATGTTGAAGTAACGTCTCCACCGAGAGGCGTAGTTGCGCCAAGTCCAGTAACGACAACTCGGCGAGACATAGTGAGATTTTCTTAACTACTACTTAGCGGCGTTGATAATGAAATTAACGGCATCGCCAACCGTGACAAGGTCGGTAACTGCCTCATCAGGAATCTTTACGCCAAAGCGCTCTTCTGCAGCAACGACAACTTCAACCATGCTCAGTGAGTCAACTTCTAGGTCTTCTGTGAAGTTCTTATCCATTTCGATTGATGCAGCAGGAATTCCAGCTACTTCTTCAACAATCTCTTTTAATCCTGCAAGTACATCAGCTTGTGCAAGTGCCATTTTTATTTATTCCATCCGTTAGCGTGTTCGTCTCAGTTATCAATAGGTACGTATTCTCTATGACAAAGCCGCTTACTTACGAGTATTCGGGCCGTAAGTGGCGAAAATCTCAAGGTGCAGGCGGCAATTGCACCACTTGGCCAGCGTAAACAAGACCTGCGCCATAGCCGATCAGCAATGCCAACGTGCCATGAAGTTCTGGATGGGCTTCCAGTAAAACATCCATTGCTAATGGAATTGATGCCGCCGATGTGTTTCCATTTACTCGAATGTCATCGGCTATCACAACGTTAGCTGGCAATTTAATCTCTTTGGCCATTGATTCAATAATGCGCATATTTGCTTGGTGTGGAATAAATGCACCGAGCTCATCAACAGTTACACCTGCAGCCTCTAAAGCTTTAAGACCAACTTTGCTCACGGTAAAAACTGCCCAACGATAAACAGCTTGTCCTTGTTGTGAAATATTGGGCCAGCCAAGTTCTGCAACTCCTTTATCTGGGGAGTTTTTAAACTCTGTATAAGCAGGGCTTAATACAATGGCATCGCGAGAATCGGCGTCTGATCCCCATGCAGCTGGTCCAATACCGGGATGATCACTTTGCCCAATGACAACAGCCCCGGCACCATCTGCGAAAATAAATGCTGTTGCTCGATCGTCAGGATCAGTAAAGTCAGAGAGTTTTTCAACACCAACAACTAAAACTTTTTTAGATGTTCCAGCACGAACTAAATCACTTGCCATCGCTACGCCATAGCAAAAGCCCGCACATGCCGCGCTAATATCAAAGGCAGCCGCCTTTGGATTGCCAAGCACGCTAATTAATTCAGTTGCAGCACTCGGCGCTTGGAATGGATAAGAAATCGTTGCAAGAATTAATGTATCGATATCGGCCATAGTTAATTTGGCTCGCCGTAGAGCGCTCTCGCATGCAGCTTGTGCCATCGTGATAACGGTTTCATCATCGCCGGCAAAGCGTCGACTTTGAATTCCAGTACGTTGTTGAATCCATTCATCATTAGAATCAATGCGATCAACGATTTCGCTGTTTGGCACCAAACGCTTTGGGCGATAAGAGCCAACCGAAAGAATTGCACTGTTGGTCATTGCTGGAACCGAGATACTCATGCGTGCCTTCCTGCAAATTCACGTGCAGCGTTTAGATCATCTGCATTCTTTAGTGCAAAGTTTTCAATGTGTGGATATGCGCGCTTGAGTAAGCCAACCAATGTTCCAGCCGGTGCTAACTCAATGACTCCGGTGATGCCCATAGATTCAAGGCTATCCATGCAAAGGTCCCAGCGCACTGGATTAGCGATTTGATTAATTATGCGCGCCAGAATCTCGGTTCCGTCGTTGATAACTGCGCCATCTTTATTAGAGATAACGCCGATGCCAGGATTATTCGTCGTGATACCGCGTGCGATCTCTCGAAGTGGCTCTACTGCAGGTGCCATAAAAGAGGTATGGAAAGCACCGGCTACTGCCAATGCGCGCACGCGCGCCCCAACTGGTGGGTTTTCGGCCAATGATGCCAGGGCAGTTAAGTCTCCGGCAGCAACTATTTGTCCCGCACCATTTTCATTGGCTGCAACTAATCCAAGAGATTGAATTGCGGCAACAACATCTTTTCTCTCTCCACCTAAAACTGCAGACATGCCAGCTGGGTGCAGCGCAGCAGCTTTTGCCATTTCAATTCCGCGCGCACGAACAAGAGTGAGCGCATCTTCTGGTGATATGGCTCCAGAGATCGCAGCTGCTGCGAGTTCACCTACAGAGTGCCCAGAGACAACTGCAGCATTTTTAACTGCGAGGGCGTGAGCTGCAATAAGAGAAGTAGCAACTATGAGGGGTTGGGCGTTAGCAGTGTCTTTAATTTCATCGGCATCAGCGCCGATTCCAAGGTGAAGAAGATCTAAATCAATGACGTCAGACCATGTTCGCAGAAGTTTTTCTAATTGCGCATCGCCTGCCCACGTACTGAGCATTCCTGGAGTTTGTGCACCTTGACCTGGTGCGATTATTGCCAACATAGTCTGCGATTTTACTGCTTACTAGCGATTACTACCTAGTACGTGTAACTAACCACACCTGTGCGGCATGTGCTGCGACAGTAATTTTAGCGCCAGGAGTTTCAAGTACAGGTTGATAGGAATCAACATCGTGGGCGGAATCAAAAATACATCTAAATGATTGACCCCATTGCTGATCTGGAAGTGTGAAAATAGTTTTTTCGGTAGATGAGTTCATTAATAAAAGTAATCCTCGCGTTGGATCAGCCTCTACAAAAACAGTGATACTGCGCTTTTCTTCATCTGCCCAGTGATCATCGCTCATCTCACGGCCACCTAATGAAAACCAAGCAATATCTTTTCGTTTTGTACCTTGATCAACAATTCCCGTAAAGAACTCTGATGCAACATCTGCTAGATAAGTCTGACGAATCTGCGCCAATGTTTGCACCGTTGCCAAGATGTCTTTAGCTTGCGCATCAAGCTCCCATGGCAGCGCCCAGCCACCGGCAAAAGTTTCTGAACTCTCAGAAATAAAATGTGTGGGCAATGAATACGCATTATTGGAACCATTCTGCGAACGGCTTACTTCATCGCCCATATTGAGCATGGGTACGCCGGATGAAAGCATTAGTGTCGCAAGAAGTGACTTCTTTAATCTATGGCGCAGTTCTTTGATGTGTGAATCATCGGTCTCACCCTCAATGCCGACATTCCATGAGCGATTGGAGTCATTTCCATCGGCATTGTTCTCTTGATTCGGGACATTGTTTTTCTCGTTATAGGTAACTAAATCATGAACAGTAAATCCATCATGGGCGGCTATGAAGTTAATAGATGATGTGGGGCCGCGGAAATAAAATATTGAACTAGAGCCGCTGATGCTGCTGGCAATATCTGAAACACCTTCACCAAAGCCACGCGCTAAATCGCCTAACCAGAATTGGCGAACGGAATCGCGGAAGGCATCGTTCCATTCGCGCCAGGGATGCGGAAAATCCCCCAGTGCATATCTGGTCATGTCCCAAGGCTCAGCAATCATTTTGAAATTTCGAAGCACGGAGTCTGCCTCAATCGCTGACATTAACGATGAATTAAAGGCGCTATCACTTGTATATAAGGCAGTTGTCAGATCAAATCGGAAACCATCGACACCAATAACTTCTACCCACCACCGCAATGAATCAATTATTTGCCGCACTGAATGCGGATTGCTGGCGGCAAAAGTATTTCCGCAACCAGTTACATCTACATAATTGCCAGCACCGTCATGTCGATAGTAAGCCTTGTTATCAATTCCTTTATATGAAAACGTTGGACCACCTACGCCACCTTCTGCGGTGTGGTTATAGACGACATCCAAAATAACTTCGATACCTGCCTCATGCAAACAATCTATTGAAATTTGTAACTCTTTAATTGGGTCATCCGTGCAGGCATACTCATTATTCAAAGCGCTAAATGCAATGGAGTTATAACCCCAATAGTTTCTTCGACCTCGCTCATGAATTCCTGGTTCAGTAACCGATGCAGCAATAGGCAGGAGCTCAAGGGCTGTAATACCTAAAGATTTCAGGTGCGCAATTGTGCTGGGATGTCCGAGACCTTTATATGTCCCGCGCTCATTTTCATCGATCGCTAAATTTTTAGATGTTAACCCTTGCACATGGGCTTCATAAATAATTGTTTTAGCCCAGGGCACCAGCGGGCGGACAACCTCACGAACACGGTGATCGCTGACAACACTGTAGGGAACATGACCAGCACTATCTCGATCATCGCGAAGAGCGAGGTCGCCATTTCCAGTTCCATCGATTGCTACATGGCCAAATATTTCTGGGGCATAGGAAAGTTGGCCATCAAGTACATGGGTGTAAGGATCGATGAGCAATTTAGCTGCATTAAATCGCACGCCATGTTCTGGAGCCCATGGCCCATAGACGCGATAGCCATATCGCTGACCGGGCCGCACGCCTGCAAGGTAGCCATGCCATATCGGGCCATTGCGATGGCTCATGGCAAAGCGAGTTTCAACTAGTGCGCCATTTACTTCATTAAACAGGCATAGTTCTATGGCATCGGCAGCGTTAGACCAGATGGCAAAGTTGGTTCCACCGTCGGTGACGGTGGCGCCAAGGGTGCGGGGATCTGCAGGTAACACGGGGCAATACTGCCCTACGCCGGGCCTTACGTTGGTAATTCGTATTACCGGCAAGTAACATAGCGCTATGAAAATCGCAGTCTGCATTAAGCAGGTTCCCGATTCTTGGGCTGAGAAGAAGATGGTCAACGGCGCACTTGATCGCGAAAATGTTGATGCTGTTCTTAATGATCTTGATGAATACGCAGTAGAAGAAGCGTTGCGAATCGTAGAAGCACATGGCGGCAATGAAGATGGCGCCGCCCATAGCGTCACTGTCATATCAATGGGGCCAGCACGGGCAACTGATGCAGTTCGTAAAGCTTTATCCATGGGTGCCAATGGTGCAATTTTGATTACAGATCCCGCGCTCGCAAGTGCTGATGCATTATTAACGTCGAAGGTTTTAGCGCAAGTAATTAACTCTGAAGGTTTTGATCTTGTCATCTGCGGAACTGAATCCACAGATGCACGTATGAGCGTTGTGCCTGCAATGATTGCGGCTCGCCTTGGCTGGGCACAGTTAACTTTTGCGGGAAGCGTTGATGTTGAACCTGCGCAATCTAAGGTTTCCATTACCCGAGTGAGCGAAGCTGGCGTTGATTCAATGTCAGCTAATTTTCCAGCAGTAATAAGCGTTATAGAAAAGATTAATGAGCCACGTTACCCATCCTTTAAAGGAATCATGGCTGCGAAAAAGAAAAGTATTGAAAGCCGCGACCTTGCAGCGATCGGTATTTCTGCACAAAGTGCATGGTCACAAGTTATCGATAGCCAGCTACGTCCACCACGCGCTGCCGGAGTAAAAGTAAGCGATGATGGAAGCGGCGGCGAAAAGTTAGTGAATTTCCTTGTTGAGAGGAAGTTGATATGAGCACTGTGTTTATTCTTGCCGATTTTGTTAATGGGCAAGCGAGTAAAACAACAACTGAACTTGCAACTGCTGCAGCTCGAATTGGTGAAGTAACCGCAGTTATTTTAGCCCCTGTTGGTCAAGGTGCGACTCTTGCAGCAACACTTACCAGCGGCCCTATTTCATCAATCATTGTTGTTGAAAATGCAGATTTTCAAAGCCACGGTGTCAGCGCAAGTGCTGATGCGGTTTCACAACTAATAGCCCAGAAATCTCCAACTGCTTTATTGGTTGCATCGCATGCATTTGGCAAAGAGTTAGCTGGATACGTTGCAGTGAAGACCGACTCTGGAATTATCACTGATGCCGTTGATGTCGGATCCGATGCAACTGCCACTCAAGTAATTTTTGGTGGATCTACGACAGTTCATTCGAAGGTGAGCAACGGAACAATCATTATCACTGTGCGTCCAAACTGCATTACTGCCGATACATCTGCGCATGCAGCTTCAGTTGAAAGCATCTCACTCACAATTTCAGATTCAGCTAAAAAAGCTACTGTCTCGTCCTCTCAACCTCCACTCCAAGGTGGTCGGCCGGAGTTAACTGAGGCGAACATTGTTGTATCCGGTGGTCGCGGGACGAACGGTGACTTTGCAGCAGTTGAAGCTTTTGCTGATTCACTCGGTGCAGCAGTTGGAGCATCGCGCGCAGCAACTGATGCTGGTTGGTATCCACATTCACATCAAGTTGGCCAAACCGGCAAGACAGTGAGCCCACAGCTCTACGTTGCATGTGGAATCTCTGGTGCAATTCAACACCGCGCAGGCATGCAGACAAGTAAGGCAATCGTTGTAATTAATAAAGATCCTGAAGCCCCCATCTTCGAACTCGCCGATTTTGGCGTGATTGGCGACCTATTTGCGGTGCTGCCAGTGGCCACGGAGGGTGTTAACGCACGTAAGTCCTAAGATTGACCCCATGTCCATCTATCTAGACCATGCAGCAACTACCCCCATGGTTGATGTGGCAATGAATGCCATGGTTACGCAGTTAGCTGAGTTAGGCAATCCATCCAGTTTACATTCACATGGTCGTGCAACAAGAAAAACATTGGAAGATGCACGCGAGGTAATCGCCAAGGAAGTTGATTGCCTTCCGACAGAGGTTATTTTCACTGCCTCTGGAACTGAAGCAAATAACATTGCATTGAAGGGTCTTTACTGGGCTGGTCGCGCAGCAGGAAAAAAACTCGTTGTAATTTCTGCAATCGAGCACCATGCAATTCTTGATCCAGCACATTGGTTACTTACCCATGAAGGCGCAGAAGTTATTCAGGTACCTGTTACACCAGACGGAGTTATTGATTTAGTTTTCCTCAAAGAACTTATTGATAATCGTGGCCAAGAGATCGCAGTTATTTCAATCATGCATGCCAATAATGAAACTGGAGTGATTCAGCCGATCGCAGAAGTAGTTCGCATCGCCGGTCAGATTCCAGTTCATACAGATGCGGTACAAAGCTTTAAGAAAACTCCACTTTCTTTTTCTACACTTGGTGTTATTGCGCTGACTTTGAGTGCGCACAAAATCGGTGGGCCATTAGGAATTGGTGCGCTCATTTTGCGACGAACAGTTGAAATTCCATCCTTATTGCACGGTGGAGGCCAAGAGCGCGAAATTCGCAGTGGAACATTGAATGCCCCAAGCATTATTGGTTTTGCTGCTGCCGCTGCAAGTGAACATTATCCGGTGGATGAAATAACTGACTTGCGTGATCGTTTCATTGCAGGTGTACGCGAAGTATTGCCAGATGCAATCGTCAACGGCGCAGGTGCAGATCGCCTGCCGGGCATAGTAAATGTAACTTTTCCGCACACACAGAGCGATACGTTGCTCTTGCTGATGGATGGGGCCGGAGTTTCATGTTCAACTGGATCAGCGTGTAGCGCCGGTGTGCATGAGGCCAGCCATGTTCTATTAGCCATGGGGCACACTGAAGTAACTGCCCAGTCGTCGCTGCGCTTTAGTTTTGGTGCCACCAGCACGACGGCTGATTGTGATTTTGTCTTGTCAGTGCTGCCGGATGTAATTACACGCGGAAGGGCGGCTAACAGCGTATGAAAGTCATTGCAGCAATGAGCGGTGGGGTCGACTCTGCAGTGGCTGCTGCACGTGCAGTTGAAGCTGGTCACGAAGTTATTGGTGTCCACTTAGCTCTGGCAGCTAATCCCCAAAAATATAGATCAGGTGCACGTGGATGTTGCACGATTGAAGATTCACATGATGCGCGTCGTGCTGCAGATGTGATTGGAATTCCATTTTATATCTGGGATATGGCCGAAGAGTTTCATGATGGCGTAGTTGAAGATTTTCTCGCAGAGTATGCAGCAGGTCGCACACCTAATCCATGTCTACGATGCAATGAAAAGATTAAGTTTGCTGCAGTCTTAGATCGTGCGCGTGCAATGGGTTTTGATGGTGTTGTAACTGGACATTATGCGCGCACAGAGATAGGTCCACATGGAAAAACTCTTCACCGTGCCGTCGATCACTCAAAAGATCAGTCCTATGTTTTATCTGTTCTAACCCGCGAACAAATAGATGGCGCAATATTCCCACTGGGGGATACAACCAAAGTAGATATTCGTGCAGAAGCAGAAGCACGTGGCCTAGCTGTTGCACAAAAACCAGACAGTCATGACATTTGTTTTGTTCCATCGGGAGATAATGCAGGCTGGCTGCGTGATCGTTTAGGCAGTGATGTTGGACCAATCGTTGATCAAAGCGGAACAAAAATTGGTGAACACAAAGGTGCCTATACATACACAATCGGACAGCGCAAAGGTTTAGGTCTCACCGTTCCAACCGCAGATGGCTCTCCACGCTTTGTTCTAAAGATAGAGCCAATAACAAATACTGTTGTTGTTGGAGCACGCGAAGAGTTAGCTGTTTCATCTATGCGCGGTGAACGTCCTGTCTGGTGTGGTCCAGAGGTAACAACGACGCCTACCCGTGGTTTCGTGCAGATTCGTGCACATGGAGCAGCTCTAGAGTGCACGTATTACCTTAAAAATGGGCAGCTAGTAGCTGAACTTGATTCACCGTTACTTGGATTAGCCACGGGACAAGCCATGGTTATTTATGACGGTGATCGAGTAGTTGGTTCGGCGACAATTTGCGAGACGGCTTAATGTCTCATCAAGTGCGCCACCGTATGGGCGAATTGATTAATGAGATTCGCGATCATCAATTTAAATATTATGTTTTAGATGCACCAACCATCAGCGATTTTGATTTTGATGCCTTACTCAAAGAACTCGCAGCTCTTGAAGCCAAGCACCCTGAACTTCGCGAAGCCGATTCCCCAACGCTTGGTATTGGCGGGGGATTCGCAACCTCTTTTGCCCAGCATGATCACATTGAAAAGATGATGAGTTTGGATAATGTCTTTGATCTATCAGAACTCGCGTCGTGGTTTGATCGAGTTGAAAAAGAAGTTGAGCAACCCACATATTTGTGTGAGCTAAAAGTCGATGGTCTTGCAATCAATTTAACCTATGAAAATGGTCAATTAATCCGTGGCTTGACTCGAGGCAATGGGGCAACTGGCGAGGATGTCACTTTAAATGTAAAAACAATCAAAAATCTTCCACACACACTTAAGGGTTCACATCTTCCAACTTTGATTGAAGTTCGTGGCGAAGTTTTCTTTCCGCTTGTAGCATTTAATGAACTCAATGATGGATTAGAAGAGGCCGGCAAATCGCTCTTTGCTAATCCACGAAATGCTGCTGCAGGTTCACTTCGCCAAAAAGATCCGCGTGTTAGCGCTCAGCGTCCACTCTCGGTCGTTGTACACGGAATCGGTGCTCATCAGGGCATTACATTTGAATCACAGAGCAATGCCTATGCACTATTAAAGAGTTTAGGGCTGCCAACAAGTGAGCGTTTTAAGCTCTTTTCAACGCGCAAAGAAGTTGAAGAGTTCATTGATTACTACCAGCAGCATCGCCACGATGTTGAACATGAAATCGATGGCATTGTTATAAAAGTAGATTCTTTAGCCCAGCAAGATATTTTGGGTGTTACTTCACGCGCACCAAAATGGGCGATTGCCTTTAAATATCCACCCGAAGAAGTCACAACTAAACTTCTCGACATTAAGGTCAGTATTGGGCGCACAGGTCGAGTAACTCCTTTTGCATTTATGGAGCCGGTCAAAGTTGCAGGTTCAACAGTTACGAATGCAACTCTGCACAATTCCACTGAAATTATCCGTAAAGGTGTACTCATTGGTGACACGGTTGTCATTAGAAAAGCCGGAGATGTAATCCCAGAAGTTCTTGGACCAGTCATCGAGAAACGAACGGGCAGTGAGAGAGAGTTTGTTATGCCAACGCACTGCCCAGAGTGTGGCAGTGAGCTTCGTGCGATGTCGATGGGTGATGTAGATATTCGTTGCCCAAATGCACGGAGCTGCCCCGCACAACTGCGTGAGCGTATTTATTACATTGGTTCGCGAGCTGCACTCGATATCGATGTTTTGGGATATGAGGCAGCAGCAGCGCTACTCAGTGCAGGAGTAATTATTGATGAAGCAGATCTTTTTGATCTCACTGCTGAGAAGTTAATGCGAAGTGATTTTTTTACTAAGAAGGATGGAAAACCTGGACTCAATGGTGAAAAACTTTTACTGGCATTAGAAAAAGCTAAACAAGAACCACTATGGCGCACCATTGTTGCCTTATCTATTCGCCATGTTGGCCCAACTGCAGCGCAAGCCCTTGCAACACACTGCGCCTCCCTTGAAAAAATTGCGCAATCCTCCGCGGCTGAATTAGCCGAAATTGATGGCGTTGGTACCACGATCGCAGAATCCATTATCGAATGGTTTAGCGTGGATTGGCACCAAGAGATTATTAGTAAATGGAGCGCAGCGGGAGTGCGAGTTCGACAAGGTGAAATCGCCCAACTTCCTCAAACTCTGGCTGGGCTAACTTTTGTTGTCACTGGGGGATTAGAAAGTTTCACTCGTGATTTGATATCAGAGACCATCATCGCCCACGGCGGCAAGGCTGTATCGGCGGTTTCAAAGAAGACTGATTATGTTTTAGTTGGTACCGACCCAGGATCTAAGTTAGCTAAGGCACAGGAACTTGGTGTGAGCGTCATCGATGAGGCTCGGTTTAAGGAATTACTCGCAGGCAAGTAGTAGGATTTCACCCATGAAGAATCTAGCCGCAGAAACTGTCCGCGAACTTCCTATGCCAGCCGTTGCATACGGCTTGGTTACTTTTGGAATCCTGTCTCTGCTTCTTTATTTAGCACTTCGCTTAGACCGGGATTAATTTGTCCCGAGTAGGTATTTACGGCGGAACTTTTGATCCGATTCACAACGGTCATCTGCACGTAATTACCCAGCTCATCGAAAAAAAGATTATTGATCGATTACTTGTCATTCCAGCAGGACAGCCTTTACTGCGTGACAGGGCACCCGTAGCAACTGGTGCACAACGTCGCAGCATGTGCCAATTGGCTATTTCAACGCTACCGTCGAGCATCTCTTCGCATGTTGAGGTCAACCCCATTGAAATTCTGCGTGAAGGACCCAGTTATGCAATCGATACTGTGGAAGCGGTTCGTGCCACCTATCCAGAGGATGAAATTTTCTTAATACTTGGTGCTGATGCTTATTCCAAAATAGATCAATGGCATCGATCCGATGAGATTCACGCCCTGGCCTCAATTATCTGTATTGATCGACCTGGATCTGCCCATCACGGTATTGATATTGGAGCACTTGACGTATCTGCGACTGCAATTAGAGAAGGTGCCAGTCAGGACGTACCGGAAATAGTGTGGGCATTTATACGAGAGAATAGGCTCTATGACAATTAGCGCACGCACACTCGAGATCACGCAAGCCGCAGCTAGAGCAGTAATTGAGAAGATTGGTACAGATCTTGTTGCCATCGACTTGTCAGACCAATTAGTTCTCAGTGAAGTCTTTCTGATTGCCACTGGCCAAAATGTTGCGCAAGTGGATTCCATCGCCGATGAAGTAGAGCGTCAACTTTTAGCCATGGGCGAAAAAGCTGCACGCCGAGAAAAAGGCGCAGAGTGGATTCTGCTTGATTACTCAGATTTAGTTGTACACGTGCAGAGCACTGATCTTCGTAAGTACTACATGCTTGATCGTTTATGGAATGACTGCCCAATGATTGAACTAGACGCAGTGAAGGAAGCTGCAATTAATGGCAGGTAATCGCGTTCTTTTATGGCGTCATGGTCAAACTGATTGGAACATGGTTAATCGCTTTCAAGGACACTCAGATATTCCACTCAATGATGTTGGACGTTACCAAGTGCGTCATGCTGCAGAGATTTTGGCCGGCATGAATCCCACGCAGATAATCTCCAGTGATTTAGGTCGTGCGAAAGAGACTGCCCAGGCGCTAGCAGATCTCGTTGGTTTACCTGTTTCAACGCACGAAGGTCTGCGTGAAACAAATGGCGGAATGTGGGAAGGTAAAACTGGAAAAGAAAATCGAGAAGAAGATTTCCAAAACTTTATCCGTTGGATTGATGGCGACGATAATCCAGCGGGAACAACTGGCGAAAAACGTAGCGAAGTTGCCGCTCGCGCAGTTGCCGTTATTAACCAAGCCCTCAATGGAAAAACCGATCAGTTATTAATTGTTGCAACCCATGGCGGTACTGCTCGTTGCGTCTTAGGAGATTTATTACAGTTGCCGCTTTCACATTGGGGCGTCATTGGCGGACTTTCAAATGCATCGTGGTCGATCGTGCAACGCAATCCCCGTCAATGGAATCTGATAGAACATAACGCCGGATCTATCCCAGAACCTGTCTATGGGGAAGAAAGTGGCGCCACTAGCGCCTAAACGATGCGGTAAGGTTTGGCACTTCCCAAGTGATTGGGGCTGTAGCGCAGTTGGTAGCGCACCTGCATGGCATGCAGGGGGTCAGGGGTTCAAATCCCCTCAGCTCCACGTATGAATACAGATAGTACAAACGAGGCGCACGCGGCATATGACTTTGCCTACGTGCAGGAAAAGTGGCTGCCCGTTTGGGATCAGGTGCAACCATTTAAATCTGGTCGCCCCGATGATCCTCGCCCCAAGAAATATGTTTTGGATATGTTCCCCTACCCATCGGGAGATTTACACATGGGCCATGCCGAGGCGTACGCCCTCGGCGATGTGATCGCTCGCTACTGGGTTCAAAAAGGTTTTAACGTTATGCACCCAATCGCTTGGGATGCCTTTGGTTTGCCGGCAGAAAACGCGGCGATAAAGCGCAACGAAGATCCCAAGATTTGGACCTATGAAAACATTGCAGTGCAGAAAGCCTCTATGCGTCGCTATGCCTGTTCATTTGATTGGGATCGAGTATTTAACACATGCGATCCTGAATACTATAAATGGAATCAATGGTTATTCCTTAAACTTCATGAACGTGGCTTGGCATATCGCAAAGACTCTGCGGTTAATTGGTGCCCAGGCTGCCAAACGGTTTTAGCAAATGAACAAGTGGTCGCTGGCTTATGTGAGCGTTGCGATTCGGCCGTTACTAAGAAGAAATTAAATCAGTGGTATTTCAAGATTACTGATTATGCCGATCGCTTATTAGATGACATGGCTGAGCTTGAAGGTAAGTGGCCAGAAAAAGTTTTGATGATGCAACGCAACTGGATTGGCCGTTCAACTGGTGCAAATGTTTCATTCGTTATTGAGAATCGCTCAGAGCCAGTAACCGTGTACACCACGCGCCCAGATACGCTTTTTGGTGCAACTTTTATGGTTGTTGCAGCTGATAGCGAACTAGCAAGTGAACTTGCTCGTGGCTCTGGAGTCGAAGAAGAGTTTGCACAGTATTGCGAAAAAATAAAAGCCGACAGCGATATTGATCGTTTAGCAACTGATCGCCCAAAGACTGGCGTCTTTTTAAATCGCTATGCAATCAACCCAGTCAACGGCGCCAAGTTACCAATCTGGGCAAGTGATTATGTTTTAGCCGACTATGGAACTGGCGCGATTATGGCGGTCCCAGCCCACGATCAACGCGATTTAGATTTTGCTCGCGCAATGAAACTACCAGTAACTGTTGTTGTTGAAACGGGCGAAGAAGATCCAAACTCCACTGGCATTGCCACAGTCGGTGATGGCGTATTAGTTAACTCTGGCGCACTTAATGGCATGAACAAGGCCGATGCGATTGCTGCGATTAATAGCCAACTTGAAAAAGATGGCCTGGGTAAAGCTGCACGTAATTATCGTTTACGCGACTGGTTGGTTTCTCGTCAACGTTATTGGGGTACACCGATTCCAATCATTCACTGCCCTGCATGTGGTGAGGTTCCGGTCCCAGCCGATCAACTTCCCCTCACACTTCCAAATGCACAAGGTTTAGATTTAAAGCCTAAAGGAACATCTCCACTAGGTGCTGCAACTGAGTGGGTCAACGTTAAATGCCCTAGTTGCGGAACTGATGCCAAGCGCGATACCGACACCATGGATACCTTTGTTGATTCATCCTGGTATTACCTGCGTTATCCATCATCGACAAATCACAGCGAACCTTTTTCAAAGAAAGATATCGATACGTGGTTGCCGGTTGATCAATACGTTGGCGGCGTAACCCATGCAATTTTGCACCTGTTGTATAGTCGCTTCTTTACTAAAGTTCTCAATGACATGGGCATGCTCGATTTCAAAGAGCCGTTCACTCGTTTGCTCAATCAAGGCATGGTCGTCATGGATGGTTCAGCGATGTCAAAGAGTCGCGGTAACTTAGTTCGACTATCTGATGAGCTCGAACACCATGGCGTGGATGCAATCCGTTTGTCGATGGTTTTTGCTGGCCCACCTGAAGATGATGTTGATTGGTCTGATGTTTCACCATCGGGTTCGGTTAAGTTTCTTTCGCGTGCTTGGCGCTTATCCGGTGATGTAACAAGTAAACCTGGTGTTGATTTTTCAACTGGAGATATTTCACTTCGACGAGTGACACATAAAGCATTACACGATGCTGACTTTGCTGTTGAATCATTTAGATTCAATGTCGCGGTTGCACGTGTCATGGAGCTTGTTAATGCAACCCGCAAAGCCATTGATTCCGGTGCTGGGCCAGCTGATCCTGCAGTTCGAGAAGCGGTGGAAGCCATCGCCATCATGTTGTCGCTAGTTGCACCATTTACCGCCGAAGAGATGTGGGAGCGCTTGGGTCACCAACCTTCAGTAGCACTTGCTGGGTGGCCAGTTGTAGATCCTGTACTTCTGGTTGCCGATGCAGTTACTGCGGTCGTACAAATCAACGGCAAAATCAAAGATCGCTTAGATGTTTCACCAACGATCTCTGATGCCGAACTTGAAGCTAGCGCGTTAGCGTTGCCTGCCATCGTTGAGGCCCTGGCTGGCGCCACAATCGCCAAGATTATTACGCGCGCACCAAAGATAGTAAATATCGTTATCAACAGTTAGTTCGCACTCAGTAAGAGTAGGTAGCGCCCGCACGCTTGAATCGGGTACATGAATCACTTTACGCAAGCTTTCGAGAGTATGAGCAACTGGTGGTATGAACTCCATTATTCACAGATTCAAAAGCGCGCACTTCTTATACTTGGCGTGCTTATCATCACTATTTCATCCCTCATCGTTGTTCGGGGGAATAGTCATGAGGTTATTGCACCACCCATAGTTCCTATACAAATTGCAACCCCAGAAATATTTATCGATGTAACTGGAGCAGTAAATACCCCTGGGGTTTACTCAATGCCAGCAAATTCACGTGTGATCGATGCAATTAAAGCGGCAGGAAACTCTGCGCCAGGGGCGGATTTATCAACTATCAATCTGGCGCGTGTTTTATCCGATGGTGAACAAATCTATGTCGATGCAACGATTATTAATAGTGCTGGTGTGCGTGTATCAAAGGCTTTGCATAGCGCCTTTATCAACATAAATCGCGCAACTGCAGGACAACTAGATTCTCTCGATGGGATAGGACCAGTAATCGCTAAGCGAATCGTTGAATATCGAAAGGTCAATGGCCCCTTTACAAGTATTGAGGATCTCCAAAAAGTCAGCGGTATAGGTGTAGCAAAATTCGCGCAGATAAAAAGCAAACTCCGCATCTAGGCGACTATAGGGCGATTGCAGTTGGCGCTGCTATCTGGCTTGGTGCACTGCTACAGAGCGCAATAACTCCATGGCGAGTTACTCTTATTGCATCTGCTCTTGTTCTTGCATCGGTGGTAAGCCGTAAGTTTCGCTTTACAGTAATTATTACCGCCTTATTGCTTGGTTCAACAGTCATGTCATTGCGTGAAGCCTCGCTACAAAGTTCAAAACTAACGCAGTTATTTGATCAATCAGTTGAGTTAATGGCCCAAGTTGTTACCGATCCCAATCAGACCACGACTGGAAACTACAGTTTCATCGCTAGAGCTATCTATGTTCAAACTAGCCAAGGATCATTTGGCATGCGTATTCCAATTCGAGTCATTACACCCCGCGCACGTGTTCTCAACCTGCTACCAGGACAGAGTTTTAGCGCTGATGCACGTATCATCGAAAGTAAGGAAGGTCGAGTTGCAGCCCTTGTATTAATCGATGGGGATATAAAAGTTGTCACACCAGCATCACGCTGGGCTAGGTCCTTAGCTTCGATTCGATATGGACTGCGCAACTTATCGGGTGATGGCGATGCAGGAGCGCTCATTCCTGGAATGGTTTTAGGTGATACAGCAAAGCAAAGTTTAGAGTTTAAGACGGCTATGAAGCGCTCAGGCTTGATGCATTTGGTTGCAGTTAGTGGAGCGAACTTTGCAATAGTGTCGAGCTTTGTTTTGTGGTGTATGCGATTCTTCTTTACGCGCATGAAGTTACGCCTGAGTGCCACCGCAATTGCATTAATCTGCTTCATTGCATTGGTGCGACCTTCGCCATCCGTTCTGCGCGCAGCTGCAATGGCAGCGGTTTTATTGATTGCTCAGGGCACTAATCGCGGCAGAGATTCGCTACCAGCTTTGGGTTTTGCAATTGGTGCAGTCGTAGTCGGGGATCCCTGGCAGGCGCGGGATGCGGGCTTTGCCCTCTCAGTAATGGCTACGGCGGGCTTACTGCTATTTGCACCGGTTGTTATTGAGAGATTCTCGCGCTACATGCCAGAAAAGCTGGCTCAAGGGTTAGCACCACCGATCGCTGCAATTGTTTTTTGTTCACCAGTCTTAGTCTCTCTATCTGGATATTTATCTCCGATTAGCATCCTTGCTAATTTATTGGCCGCTCCTGCAGTTGCTCCTATAACAATCCTGGGCTTTATTGCAGCGTTAGCATCACCCGTTGCGCCAGTAATTACTTCGGCTTTAATGTGGCTGATTAGATTTCCAGCAGGCTTTATAGCTGCAGTTGCCACGTGGTCTGCACAATTTCCAGTATTAACTCTGCGTACAGGAATTATTGGTTTTCTCATGGTTGCCGTCTTCACGTTATCGATGTGGCTCTTTAAAAAATACCGTAGAGGAATTTCAATCACAGTGTTGGCTTTAATCCTTAGTCTTACTTGGATGCAGCGCTGGCCAGCGGGGGATTGGAGTGTTGCGAACTGCGATGTTGGTCAAGGCGATTCGATGGTTCTTAACTTAGGCAACCACCGCGCAATAGTTATAGATGTTGGTCCTGATCCTGTTGCTGAAGATCGCTGTCTGAAGGCGCTAGGAGTTAATGAGATCTCCCTCTTGATTCTTTCTCACTTTCATGCCGATCACGTTGGGGGATTAAGTGGGGCTATAAACAAGCGTGTCGTCTCACAGCTATGGATTAGCACCAATGCCCAACCTGTTATGGAGAGTTCGCATGTGTTCGGCATGATGAAAAACGTAGAGATTGTTTTACCTCAACGTGGTTTTAGTGCACAAGTGGGGGAATTCACTATTAAAGTTTTATGGCCAGCCAGTGGTACACATGTATTTGCATCGATGCCTGGTGATGGCTCGGCAGTCAATAATTCAAGTATCGCCACATTAATTTCATCTACCGATTTCACGCTCTTTGCCGGGGGTGATCTTGAACCACCTGTCCAACATGAGCTCATTGCCGATGTAGCCAGGGTTGATATATATAAAGTCTGCCATCACGGATCTAGGTACCAAGATCTAGATTTAATGGCGGCGCTGCACCCACACGTGGCGGTTATTAGCGCAGGAGCAACAAATATGTATGGCCACCCAGCGGTACAGACTATTGATGCGCTGGCTAGACTTGGGGCACGCATTGTTCGAACCGATATCAGTGGCTCCATCAGTATTATTGCCAGGAATCATCGGCTAAGTATTAGAACAAGTAAGGGCCGATTTAATCTTTTTCGATGGGGGTAGCGATATGAACGCCTTCTACCTCATCCTTGGTTCAGAAGGTGCGCTCTCTGATCGCGCAGTTACAAAGTTAACTGCCCAACTAAAAGAGAGTAACTGCGAAATAACAAATCTATTTGCCGGTGAAACTATTGTCGGCGATATCGCCGATGCACTAGCACCGTCGCTATTTTCTGAAAAACGTGCCCTCATTCTGCGGGACTTACAAGACTTGCCTGAAGATAACCGCGAAGAAATTATTCGTTACTTAGCTGCACCCGATGAGAGCATGACCGTAATTTTTGTTCATAAAGGTGGCGTTAAAGGCAAAGCCTTACTAGATGCGATCAAGAAAGTTAAACCAGAAATTATTAGCTGTGAGCCTTTGAAGAAAGAGACTGAAAAAGAAGATTTTGTTAAGTCTTTGTTTTTAGATACAGGTCGTAAAGCAACACCTGGTGCAATCAGTGCACTGGTAGGCGCGCTCGGCAGCGATATGCGCGAACTGCAGAGTGCGATTTCACAGATTTGTGCCGATGCACCTGCTGGTGTGATCGATGAAGTGATGGTTGATAAGTTTCACCAAGGTCGAATTGAAACAACTGGTTTTGATGTGGCCGACGCTGTCATTGAAGGCAATGTCTCTGGTGCATTGATCGCACTTCGCAGCGCACTTGAAACAGGGACGGATCCAGTGATGATTACTAGCGCCATTGCATCTGCGCTACGTTCATTGGCCAAAGTGTCAGGTGCTAATCGAGGCACTAAATCCTTTGAATTAGCAGGCCAATTAGGTATGGCGCCATGGCAGATAGATAAGGCCAGACGTCAGTTACACCGTTGGTCGCCAGGGGCAATCGCCGATGCAGTGGGCGTCATTGCCACCGCCGATGCCCAGGTTAAGGGAGCGGCAAGTGACCCGATCTACGCCCTGGAAAAGGCATTGACCCGTATCGTTTCTTCACAGCGCGCGCTCTAAGGGAATCCCCCCCTTAGAAAAAAACCTAGCATTGAGCGATTTATGTGATTTTCGTCGACCTATTGCGCCATGGGATTTAAGTATCTTAAAATCTAGATATGAAGGGCATGCAGAAAGTCTTTGTGGCACTCTTGGTCTTTTCGCTGTCTACCACACCACAATTAGCATCAGCGGCAGTAAAAGCCGGTGCTGTCTGCACAAAGTTAAATGCAACCACAACAGTTAACGGTTATAAGTACAAATGCATAAAAAGCGGTAAAAAACTTGTATGGAGCAAAGGCGTCAAGGTTGTAGTAGCTAAGCCAACACCAACACCTACTCCAACACCAACACCAACACCAACACCTACTCCAACACCAACACCAACACCAACACCAACACCAACACCAACCCCAACGCCAACCCCAACCCCAACCCCAACGCCAACCCCAACGCCAACCCCAACGCCAACCCCAACTCCAACACCAACACCGACGCCAACGCCAACACCGACGCCAACACCGACGCCAACTCCAACTCCAACACCAACACCAACTCCTACTCCAACGCCAACGCCAACACCAACACCAACTCCAACACCTACTCCAACACCAACACCTACTCCAACACCAACACCTACTCCAACACCAACACCTACTCCAACACCAACGCCAACTCCAACACCAACGCCAACACCAACACCAACTCCAACGCCTTCGCCAACACCCAGTCCACAACCAACGAAGGTTGAGCCAAGCACTTCAGGATTTGGATGGCCCAGTGTTGATGCAAAGTACATTACATCTGTTCCTATTGACTTAGCGCAGCTCAATAGTATTTCAAAGTATGCAAGTTGTTCTGGTCACAACCGTGATGGTTATACATTTGAACAAATATTGGTGAAAAATCTTTCACTCAAGCACTACTGGTATCCAATATTAACACTGCAAGGAACTACGGATAAAGTAAAAGTATTTGCACCTTTCGATGGAACAGTTGCAACAATCTCATTAGAGGCAAATAAAGGTGGATTAGGTAGAGTCAAGGGTGGGAATGGTTTAGGTCTCTCCACTTCAGTTGATAAAAATGTTATCTTTGAGTTTGGACATATCTACTTTGTAAAACAGTTTGCGATTGGTGATTCAGTAAAATCTGGTGAATTACTTGGGTATGCGGCATTAGGTGATGTAGGTTTTGATTTTGATATTGATTTACTTGCAGCATCTCGTTCCAAAGATGGACAGGACATATTTGGTAGCATTTTCGATCACTTGTCACCACAAGTAGAGGCAGCTTTCGCATCCTTTGGTATCAAGGTTACTGACATGAAGATCTCATTGCTTGACCGTGCAGCTCGCCCTTGCGATTTCAACTCGGGCAATGGTCGCACTGCAAGTGACTGGGTCGCTCTTAAAGGTCAAACTCTTCAAAGCCTGTCTACGCCACAACCAAACCAACCACAACCAAACCAACCACAACCAAACCAACCACAACCAAACCAACCACAACCAAACCAACCACAACCAAACCAACCACAACCAAACCAACCACAACCAAACCAACCACAACCAAACCAACCACAACCAAC
>WLKQ01000018.1 GCA_009701185.1 Actinomycetota bacterium
ATACTGCCAAAGCCGCAGAAGCTGTGATTGCTAACGCAAATTTTGCGCTGCGATTTAACTTCATTAGTCCTCCTTGAGGGGTTAATTGGGCACATGTGAAGAGTCGACTAACCCCACACCTGCCCATTGGTGGTGAGAGTCTGCCGTACAGACCCCGTATGTGGCAACAGGCAAAAGCCATGCATCTGCCCATTCACTGCCATTTATACCTATATATAAGGTGTAGCGAGCCGATAAATCACCCCGTCTGGCGGGCCTTGTCAATTGCCGCGGTGGTCAAACGAGGGGCGGCCAAAGCCCACAGGATCAGGCCTAGTGCGACTGAAATCAGGTAGGGAGCTCGAAGGGCGCTCTCGCGAGAAACAAGGTGGGTCAAGAGCGTTACCAATCCTCCGCCCACAAACATGCCAATCGGAATCGAACCCCAGGCAAAGAATCGATAGACGCTATTAACCCGCCCGAGAAGGGCTGGCGGAATAATGCTTTGACGCAAAGAAACGGTAATCGTGTTCCAAAGGATCGCAACAAAAGTTTCAACGGCGGTGACAACCCAAACAACCTGCCATGAAGATGTAAGGCCAACGATTAAGTTTCCAATCGGGGCTGCGGCCATTGCCAAAGCCAACGATGGACCACTTCCCAATCGTGCGGAAACTTTTGGTGCAAAAAATCCACCGATAGTTCCACCGATTGCACCTGCAGTCCCAAGGATTGCAAAGATAAAGACGCTCGTATGCAGAACTTCTTGGGCAAATAAAATATAAACGGCACCGACCATCGTACCCAAGCCATTCATGGCGCCCAAAATAATCGCCATAGGTCGTAGCAAAGGATGCGCCCACAACCAATCAAAGCCTTCGCGAATCTCGACTTTAAAATTTATCTTCTCTCTCGGTACTTCTTTTTCAACCGGTTTAAAACTTCCCGCTAAAGATGCGATCAGTGCAACGGCGACAAAGAATGAGAGCGCGTCAAAGAAGAAAGGTAAATAGATTGCAATGCCAATGATGAGTGAGCCTAAAGGTGGTCCGATAAAACTATTGGTCAATGACTCAGCCGACCACATGCGACTATTTGCTTTTTCTAAATTTTCTTGATCAACAACCGATGGCATCAAAGTTTGAGCACTGTTATCACGTAGGACTTCAGCTAAGCCAAATAGAAATGCCGTAATCACTAAGGTGATGTAGAGAGTCCAATTAGTCTTTAAATCAGTTATCGACGTTAAATCATTGAGCGATGGCAATGTATCTTTGTTAAAGAGAACTATTCCACCGACCACAAGCGTGAGCACGCCACGCAGGAAATCCATTCCCACAATCAATTTTCGTCTATCAAAACGGTCGGTCAGCACCCCCGCGTGAAGCGTGAAAACCAACCACGGTAAGCGCGATGCAAAGCCAGCTGCAGCAATCAGAATTGGTGATCGAGTGACCGCAGATGCCAACCATGGGTAGGCCACCATAGAAATGCCATCGCCCAAATTTGAGATTGCTGTGGCCAACCACAGCTTCCAATACGAGCGACCTAGGGGCTTAGTCATTTCGAAATCTTACTGAGGAGCTTCAGCGTTTTCGCTTACGCCGATCAAAAAAGGCAGCGAAAGTGTTGCGATGACTGTCGCAACTGCGCCACCAACAATAAGTGGCGCCCTTAATCCAGTTTTGGCAATGAAGCCACCAAGTAAAGAACCAAATGGCATAAGACCCCAAACGAGCGTTCGTCTTGTTCCATGTACTCGTCCATACAGGTGTGCTGGAATAACGCTTTGATACGTTGACATCAAGAGAATATTCCACAAAGAAATAGTGAAGGCAGCAACCGTAGATAGGGCAATATAAACGTAAATATTCGGAACAAGTCCTTGCAGCAGAACTATGAGTGAACTCAAGAATATACCTGCCGTCATTACTCTACTGCGGCCAAATTTTACTGAGAGTTGAGGGGCTGCGATGCCACCTGCAATGGCACCTACTGCCTGAACGGAAAGAGCAATTCCAAAAAATACTGGTTTCAGGTGTAATTCCTGCACCATAAACAAAACTATTGTTGACGTAGACATCGAGTAACAAAAACCAATACTGGCCGTTGTTATAACTAAGCGAAACAAAACTTTATTGTTATACAAATATTTCATACCAAAACGAATTTCTGCCATGAAATCTGGCTTGGTACCGTCTGAATCTGAGGTGCGCAAATCTTGCAAGAACTTCACTGGAATAGTTGCGGCTAAAACCGCTGCAACAAGGAAGCCAAAGCTGTTAGCGATGAACGGCAAGTAAATCGCTGCAGCATAAAGAAAACCACTAATGGGAGTCCCCACAAAACCCTGCACGATTGTCTCTGAAATTTGTAACCTAGAATTTCCACGCTCTAATTGATCTTTACCCAGAATCTGAGGGATCAACGATTGTGAGGTCGTATCTGCCGTTACTTCACATACTCCAATACAAAATGTGGCCACGAACAATAGATAGATCGTGATTGTGTGAGTCGAAATCGAAATGGCAAGGAGTCCGGCAATAAGAAAGCGCACAGAATTAGCGCCCGCTAGAAGATATCTACGATCAACTCGATCAACAATTACTCCAATAGGAATTGCAAAGAACAACCATGGCAACATCGCTAATGCGCTTAGTACTGAAATGAGAACTGGATTCTTAGTGAGCGTGATAGCTAAGAGCGGTGCGGCGGCAGATAAGACACCATCGGCGAGATTCGTTGTAAGACTAGCCCCCCATAGTCGATTGAAGGCGGGTCCCAACGATTTCATAGAGTGCAGAATAACTACAAATCTAAATCAAAAGCAGTTTCTTGGCTTTTTCTACTGCAGAATGGCGACCATCGGCCTCTAACTTTCGATATGTATTGCGCAAGTGCGTTTTGATTGTGTTTTGCGAGATGTGTAACGATTTAGCGATAGCCGTGATCGGAACACCCGTGGTGAGATGCTTTAAAATTTCGATTTCTCGCTTCGTAAGTGGTTCATCAAGTGCGCCAGCGGTGCTGTTAGAACCATGTATTCGTTCACCCATTGTTTGCACGAGTTCCTCCATATAGAAAGTTGGTCTCTCTCTCGAAGCTTTGACGACTAGTGGATATAACTTATGTTGCCTGATGAAATACTCGTGATACCCACACTCTGCACCTAGATCGAGGGCCTGGATGAGGGTTTTTAGGGCTAAATTTTCATGTCCCTTATTTAAAATGGTAATAGCCAACAATTTTGTAATTTTCTCTCGAGCGGTGCGCCCAGGTAATGCCTCTACTATTTCGGCTACATTTTTAGGTGCAACTTCAAAAGCATGGGTTAACTCGATTTGAACTACCATTTCAAGGCGCGGCATTCGTTTAATCATTTCGAGGGCTCGAGTGAAATCGCCAACATAGAGAAATAGAAATGACTCGCTCATATCTATCATCCATGCCAAGCCATTAATATTCAAAAAACTCTTCAAAAATTTGCGTTGCTGACTAATATCATCTGCCGCCTTGGAAAAACTTCCCTGCGATACTTCAATTCTAGTGATGCTGCCTTGCGCCATAAAATACCAAGGCCATATCTGCGAACTTTCGGCCAGGGTCGTGATAGATCTAAAGACTTCTGCCGCCCTAAAAAGCTCAGAAGCTTCTAGTTGGCTTCTGGCTAATACAAGCATGGCATCAAATGGGGCGTAGATGCCAACATAATTGAACTCTCGCGCCTGAGCGCATGCAATACCTGCAATTTCTACTGCTTGAAAATACTGACCTTGCGAATAAAGCACAAGTGCTCTCATGCAAGTTAAATGATAAGCAACTACGGTCGATTCATTATTTAAACTTAGGGCCTCAGCTTCTTCATACACCCGCCATAAGCTTTCAAAATCATCATGGAGAAACGCAGTCGAAGCCGATAAGCGTAGAAGTGCAATTTTATCTAAATTCTGAAGTGAAGTTTGTCCCTGAGTTGGTAGAAGTGCCGCTTCAATTTTTTGTCGGGAATTTTCAAAATCTCCTCGTGCAAAGTAGACATGCGAACGCACCATTGCTGTTAGTCGGTCTAGGAATTCGCTCCCCGCACCGTGCGCTGCGATAAACTCGAGTTCGGCTGCTAGTGCCTCAGCTTTTGCAAAATCTAAATTGATAAGGTTGCCAACTACTTTTATGGTCTTCTTCATGATTTCACCCTCTGGCGAATCATCTCCGGCATAGGCTGACCATTTGATCATTAAATCTCCACGGCCTATTGGTGCCATTTGGCGTAAATTTGAATGTAAAAGTTCAGTAAATTTCCTTTTGTTATTGAGTAAAAAGCTATGCTCTAGAGCGAGAGTGATTTCATTTCGTGAAATATAGAAATCGACCAAATCTTCCCGAGCACTTGTGAATAACTCATGACCGTCTTCTCGAATCTTACTTAATGCTTCGAAAATAATTGAATTAAAGCGAAAAGTACGCTTAACCGTAGAAGATGTAGTCACAAAAAGTCCATCGGTAGCAAGTTTATTTAGATAAGACTCTGAATATTTATCTTGCAGTATTATCTTTGCTATCTCTAAGTCAAACTCTTCAACGATACTCAGTTTGAGCAATAGCTCTTTATTTTCCGATCTCAATCCCTTAAAGGTCTCTGTTGCCAAAAATGAAATTGGATGCAGCCCCACAACCATTGCATCATGAAATTGAATGTGAGCATTATTTTTGCCAATATTTCGGCACATAAGTTGAACGGCCGCTGGCCACCCACTGCATTGCTGTAGCTCTTGTGCATTTCCATTGCGGGCTAGGTCCACCCCATTTAATTCAGCAATTGTTTCCATTTCAGAATCTGAAAACTTCAAATCCTCACTAGTAATCAAACTGAGATTTCCAAGGGCGGCATATCGAGCGAGCGAAGCATCACTGGTTGATCTACGAATTATGACCAGATGAATATTTTCTGGCGTTGAATCAACCAATAACTGCCTGAAAGGTAGAAGTCCTTCGTGGGTTTCGCGTGCAAAATCAATTACAAAATTTACTCCGCCTGGTACCTTCGCGACCACATTGACTAATTCGAAAATGGACTTACTAGTATTAAGTCCATTAATTTTTCCCGTACGTAGATCTAAATCAGGGATAAAGCTTTGAATCGAGCTTTCAAGGTGCGTTTTGAAATCCTCAAACGAGTCATTGGAGTCAACCGTGTACCAAATGGTTGGGCGCTCACTGGCTTGTGCCCACTCAGAGACCAACGAGGTTTTACCATACCCAGTGGGGGCAACGACAAGAGTTGCACCAGGTACCTCGGTTTCAAACAGGGGGAAAAGCTGCTTTCGTGAGATGAAATTAGGCGGAGTTGCAGGGGGTTGCGAGCGCGGCAGACTCACCCCTAGGGCTCCACCTCGATGTACCGTCACTTCAGGCTCGCGCATGAACTAAGGGTGAGGTATCACCCTTAGATTTACAAGAAAGAATCACCCCATTAAGGGTGATTCAAGGGGCGATTTAAGTGGCGAAAGCCGCCGACTCGCAATGAAAGTTAGTTAGTGACCTCTAAAAACTGAGCCGAGTGTGACTCAATCATGTGGCCGTCATCTTCTACTTTATCGATGAGCAGAACGACAATGATGACCAGAAGCGCCGCGATGATTGCCACTAAAACGCCTGATTTCTTATCGAGGTTAATTTGCATAGAGGCAATATAGCAAGCAAAAGAAAAAGTGACGGCCGCATCGCTGCGACCGCCACTTCTTTTTCCCTCGAAGAGCTGAGAATTAACCGATCTTGGCGACTTGAGCTAGTGACTTCTTAAGAAGTTCACCATCGATAACGCTGAAGCCAAGTGCTGCTCCAACATCATTTGAACACTTTGAGCTCAAGATATAAGTTGCATAAGCTTTCACTGCATCGGCTTGCGCCTTACTTGCATATGCTGTGTCAGCAAGAAGGTACGAGACAATTCCAAGTGGATAGGCACCAGGCTCTTTAGTTGCATAGTCATATGTTAAAAAGCCGTTGGAATCTTGTGTAGCAGAAGCAAGGAATGCTCCAACGCCAGTTGAATTTGGAACAACTGAAGCACCAGATGGATTAATTACATTAGAAATCTTTAGCTTATTGGCTTCTGCATAGTTAACTTCAGCATATGTAATTGAGTAAGGAGTCTTACCGGCTAGTTGTGCAACACCAGTTGATGACGCTGCACCAACAATGCGCCCTAGATTTGCAACTGAATTAATGTCACCTGGGAAAGAGTCTTTAAATACCTTGCTCTTAGCCTTTGTCCACACAGAAGATGCTGATTTTGCTAAATAGTTTGTGAAGTTTTCAGAGGTTCCAGACGAGTCAGAACGGTAGATTACTTTGATTGGATGATTTGGTAGTGGGTAGTTAGTTGCAACGGTCTTTGTGCGAAGTACAATAAGATTGCCTTTTGCATCTTTCTTAGGATTTCCATTTGCATCTAATTTGTATACCACTACAGATGTCTTACGGTTGTTATCAGCAACGATTGCTGGATCATTCCAACGCGTAATTGTTCCACCAAAGATTCCAGCAATTGTTGATGCAGATAGCTGAAGCGTCTTTGTCGAAGGCAAGTTATGCAAAATCGCAATAGGTGCGGCAACTAGAGGTACGTGAATGAGCGATGCGCGACGAGTAGCTGCTGTGTAAGCACCATCTGACATCCAGAAATCACCGATTTTTTTATCTGAGTTTGCTTGACCAGTACCTGATGATGATGATGCGTAAACATATGAGTTTTCTCCGCCATTGCTTGCAGCAAAGCCAGCCTTGCATGCTTCAATGAGAAGCGCTGGGAATGAAGCGCCGGAGCCTTGCAGATCAACTGCATAAGCAGGTGAACCTGCTACTAAACCAAACGCGAGTGCAAGTGATGCAACTTTCGCGAGCTTTGAAATTCTCAATTTATTTCCCCTTTTAGATTGGTGTGAACTACGAGGCAAACCTATGCACCGCAGATGAACATGGGGCATTGCCAAACCAAACGCTCTTCGACTTCTAAGTGAACAATAGGTAAATGATTAACCGAAGCGTCCAGTTACGTAGTTCTCGGTCCGTTCGTCCTGTGGGCGCGAGAAAATATCGCTGGTAGGTGCCACTTCAATCATTTGGCCAGGGCCACCTTCAGATAAGAAAAAGGCGGTGTAATCAGAGACGCGGGCAGCTTGCTGCATATTATGGGTAACAATAATTATGGTCATCGTCTCAGATAAGTGACGAATGGTGTCTTCGATTCTAAGCGTTGAGCCAGGATCAAGAGCAGAGCACGGTTCATCCATAAGTAAGACTTGTGGCTGAACAGCTAGTGCACGGGCAATACATAATCGCTGCTGCTGTCCTCCAGACAGAGATCCACCATGTGCTCCTAAGCGATCTTTTACTTCACTCCACAACCCTGCTCGCTCTAGACACTCTTGCATCAGCTCATCTTTATTTTCAACTTTAAGCTGTGCCAGTTTGAGTCCTGATAAAACATTTTCTCCGATTGTCATTGATGGGAATGGATTTGGCTTTTGAAAAACCATGCCAATCTGCAATCTAATTTTCGTAACATCGGTTCCAGGTGCGTAGACATCTTTGCCGTCTAGCAATACTTCACCGGCCATCGCCGCGCCTGGGATGAATTCATGCATGCGGTTAATCGTGCGTATAAAGGTGGATTTTCCGCAGCCTGAAGGCCCAATAAGCGCAGTAACTGTCCCGGCAGCAAAATCAAGTGAGATATTCGATAGCGCGTGATGCTTTCCAAACCATGCATGAATACCGCGAGTCTCAAGGCCCGTCCCTATTGCTCTTGTGCCTGGGGCTCTCATGGCTTGCGCAACATCAGCCAAAGAATTTGGCTTTACGGTTGTCTGCATTTTCACGGTCTCACTTTCATGTGCTGTGGTCATTTGGAAGCCTTTCTGGATCCTAAGAGACGTGCAAACGTAAATAGAATTAGTACTAGCCCAATTAATACAAGTAAGCCTGCCCAAGCTCGCGTAATCGCTTCTGGTGATCCTGCATTAAAAGATTTCCAGATGTAGTAAGGCAACGAACCCATAGGTCCATTGAATGCATTTGGATTTACTCGATCTCCACCACCTGTTAGAAGTAAGATAGGTGCTGTCTCGCCAGCAATTCGTGCGACGCCTAAAATTATCGCCGTAATTAATCCACTCTTTGCCGCGGGTAAAACAATCATTGCAACGGTTCGCCACTGAGTTCCACCGAGTGCAGTGCCAGCCTCTCGAAGTTCATTGGGGATTAGATTAAGCACTTCTTCAGATGTACGCGCAATAGTAGGTATCATCAAAATTGTCAGCGCTAGAGCACCCATCAAACCTGAATAGGCTTTAGTAATCGGATATAAGATTGCAGAGAGAATAAATAAACCTGCAACGATTGAAGGCACACCACTCATCGCCTGAACCAAAAAACGAATGGGTCCGCTTAACCTTCCTTTAATTTCAGTCAAATAAAGAGCGGTCAAGATAGCAATAGGTACGCTGAGCACAAGTGCGATACAGACTAATGTGAGTGTTCCCGTGATCGCATGCAACAGGCCACCATTGTTAAGTGGGTCCGTCGGGGTTGCAAGTGCCATATCGTGAGTAAAAAGGCCAAAACTAATCCCTGGAAGGCCTTTATGAAGTACTGTCACTAAAATGCTGAAGACTGGAATTACAGTAACGATTGCACCTATTGCAACTAGGGAATTGATAAAGGCATCTTTTGCAGCCGCACTTCCCCGCTGTCGTGCTTTAAAAATTGATGTAAAGAGTGCGTAAGCAAGAAAGAAAATGGCAAAGTAAGCAAGTTTGCCTTTCATTGCACTGATTCCGACAAACACATAAGACGTAACTAAGGCCGTAATGAAAACGCTTAAGTCAATTGCGCGTTCTCGCTTTGATGCTTTCCACGGCTTTGTAGGAATAGCAGTAACTACGCTACTCATCTGCCCGACTTTCCAGTTGTCTTAACAATTAGATTTGCAAATCCATTAACAACTAATGTGAGTAAGAAAAGAACTAAGCCAGCTGCCATTAAAGCCTTGATCTCATAAGGGCTAGCGTCACCAAATTTCAAAATGATGAGAGAGGCAACGTTTCCACCAGCTCCTAATAACATCTGCCAATTGATTTGAAAAACTATGTTTAAGACTGTGAAGACAGCTACCGTCTCCCCCATTGCACGACCAAGACCAAGCATTGCCCCACCAATAACGCCACTTCTTCCATGAGGGATGACAACGGCTTTAATCATCGCCCATCGTGTTGCACCTAGCGCATATGCAGCCTGAATTCGATCAAGTGGTGCTTGTGAGAATATTTCACGTGAGACCGAAGTGATAATTGGAATGATCATGATTGCCAAGACAACGCCAGCCACAAATGGTGAGCGCGTAAAGACAGGTACTTGCATGTCAAAAATTGGGATAAAGCCAAGATATCGATGGAGAAGTTTCGCCCAGTATTCAATGCTAGGCATTAATACAAGGAAACCCCAGATTCCAAAGAGAATGGATGGAAAGGCCGCCATCATGTCAATAATGGTTATAAGGAATTTTTTTAACCATCCGGGGGCATAAAAATTCAAGAAAAGCGCTGAAAATACTGAGATTGGCAAAGCAATTACAACGGCAATGAGCGAGCAGAGAATTGTTCCAACCAGCATCGCCGCCAAGCCAAAATGGCTATCAATCACATTACCGGCATCATCGGTTGCAATTGACCAGTCTGAATGCGTGATGAAGCCAATACCTTCTTGACGCAAAATTTCAAAACCACGGTATCCAAGAAATAATGCAATCAATCCAAGTAGCACTAGCGATGAGAGTCCACCAATAGTAACAACACCACGAAATACTTTATCTGAGCGTCTTGGCTCAGTTGTAATTTCGCGTGGTAACGGAATCTGAATTTCTTGGGTGCTCACAAAACTTTACGCGAACTTTCCTGTAACTAAGAAATATACACGGCGTGAAACTGACACAGCGTGATCGGCATATCGTTCGTAATATCGCCCGAGTAAAGTTAAGTTGATAGCAGTTTCAACGCCGTGCGACCAGTTGGGATCAACTAAAGTTCCAATTAATTGTCTGTGGAGTTTGTCGATTTCATCATCATCTCTTTCAACTTCTAACGCCATTTCGGTGTCACGAGTTGCAATAACAATCCCAGTCTTATTTGTAATCTTCTCTGCAGCAGCGCCCATAGCTTTAAAGATGAATTCAAGATCACCTGGAACAGCAGGCTCTGGATGTCGCAGTCGAGAGATTTTTGCAATGTGGTGCGACATGTCTCCCATTCGCTCAAGATCAGCGCTCATTCGTAAGGCTGTAACAAGTGCTCGAAGATCTGAGGCGACGGGCTGTTGGCGTGCGATGATGTCAATAATTCTGGCATCTAAATCATGCTGAAAATTATCAATGTGGTCATCGGTAGCGATGACTTCTTCGGCTAATTTGAGGTCACAGGTTAAAACTGATGTTGTAGCTTTTAAGATCGAAGCCGCGACCATCTCGGTCAGATCTACAAGAGACTGAGAGACGCCATCTAGCTCGTCTTGGAATACGGATCGGATTAGGGCCATGGCCAGAACCTATGTGGGCTAGATGAATGGCTGCTGACGTGAAGGTGAACGCATGGTTAACGAGAGTTCGGCGACCAAATCAAGGCTATAGAGTTCATGCATGAAGTTTCGCCGTGATGCCGAACTGGATAAGCGAGTCCGAGAGCTTCCAACGATGCTCCTAGAGGTTCTTGACCAACTTGAGGGTCACTCCTTCATCGTGGCGGCGGGCGAGGTTCCGATTTTTGCTACCGCAGGCACCGAGCAACTGGGGATTCTTAAAGATGGAAAGGTCCAGAGCCCAGAGCTATTAGCTACGGTGCGCGTCGTAAGGCGTACTAATAAGACACAGACTGGCGTTATTGAAATTCCTCGTGGGCCCATCGGCGAAGGAAAACATGAGTTAACGGTAAAAGTAATTCCCTTGACGCAAGAGGATCTCGTATTAGTACTAGTGAGCGATGAAAGTGAAGCCCAGCGCGTTCACGATGTTCGTCGCGATTTTGTAGCCAATATTTCGCACGAATTAAAGACACCGATTGGTGCACTTCTTCTTTTAAGCGAAGCCGTGCTTGGAGCGAAAGAGGATCCAGATGCAGTGGTTAAATTTGCGACTCGCATGCGATCTGAGGCTAAGAGATTAACCGATCTAGTCCAAGAGATTATTAATCTTTCGCGTCTTCAAGATTCAGATCCTTTGCAAGTAGCCAAGGAATTGGATGTACAAGACTTAATTAATTCAGCGATTGATCAAAGCCAAATTTCGGCAGATAGTCGGGCAATATCGGTTTCAAATCTTCCTACTGAAAATGTTTTTGTTTTGGGCGATCATGAGCAGCTTGTAATGGCAATCCAAAATCTTATTGAAAATGCTATTAATTATTCTCCAGAGGGAACTAAGGTTTCAGTCACGACGCAAGTTCAAGATGAAATTGTTACGATAAATGTTGCGGATCAAGGAATTGGAATCCCTGAGCAAGAGATTAATAGAATTTTTGAGCGCTTCTATAGAGTGGATCCTGCGCGTTCACGCCAAACTGGTGGAACTGGCCTTGGACTTTCAATCGTAAAACACGTTGCCTTAAAGCATGGTGGTGAAGTAACGGTATGGAGTGCACCTAGCGTTGGTAGCACCTTCTCGTTGCGCTTACCGCGCTATAGTGAAACCAAGGAGTTAAACCAATGACGCGAATTCTTATAGTTGAAGATGAAGCTTCATTTCACGAAGCCCTTTCATTCTTGCTTGGCAAGGAAGGTTTCTCGGTTTCTATTGCAGAAAATGGGCGGGAAGCACTCGAGAAGTTCGCTAGCGATGGTGCTGATTTAATTCTCTTAGATTTAATGATCCCAGAAGTATCAGGGATTGAAGTGTGTAGAGCAATACGTGCAACCTCCCAAGTACCAATCATTATGTTAACCGCCAAAGATGCCGAAATAGATAAGGTCGTTGGCTTAGAACTTGGTGCTGATGACTATGTAACGAAGCCATATTCATCACGTGAGTTAATTGCGCGAATCAAAGCAGTTCTTCGTCGTGGCATTTCCGATACCGAACTCAATGGCGATCTTGAAGTCATCTCTGTTGGTGCAATCAGGTTAGATACCGCACGTCACCAAGCATCTATAAATGGAAACCCAATTGCTCTTCCACTAAAAGAGTTTGAACTTCTCGAGTTCTTGATGCGAAACTCTGGCCGGGTTCTCACTCGTTCGCAGTTAATTGACCGTGTGTGGGGTGGGGATTATTTTGGAGATACAAAGACTTTAGATGTTCACATTAAACGTTTGCGCGCGAAGATAGAAGCCGATCCAGCTAATCCAGTATTAATTCAGACTATTCGCGGCTTAGGGTACAAACTAGAGAGTTAATCCTGAGGGTCAGCACTCTCTACCATTGCATTGAGTGCTAATCGCCATACGTGCGCTGGTGATCGAAATTAGGATTTGCCCATGACATCATTACAAGATATTCGTGCAGTAGTAAGCGATCCAAAATTTACATACCGTCAGCGAATCTTGGCACTTGCACAATTAGCTGAAAATCTTCTAGATCCTCCGGCCGTGCGCATCCAATGCAGCGATGCGCTCACAATTAGAATTATCTGCGATATGTATGAGGGCAACTCCCCATATCGCCCACGTTATTTATTGCCAGATTACAAAAAAGTTCTTGTTAATGGTTCATCCTTTTTAGAAATCCCTCCGGCAAAAGATCTCGATGACGCTCTCGCTTTTCTATTAATTATCTATTCGTCAACTCCATCGATTACTGGATACCCCGTTTATTTCGGCGATCTAGACTCACTCCTCCTTCCCTATATTGAAGGTGTCACCGATGAGGAGCTGTATTCCAAGCTCAAGCGCTTTTGGATATGCCTGGATCGAATGTTTCCAGATGCCTTTGCTCACACCAATTTAAGCCCAGTTTATAACCGTGTCTCAAAGATTATTTTGAAGCTGGAGCGCGAGCTACTTCAAGTTGTCCCAAATATTTCACTAAAAGTCGACCCAGTTTTAACGAGTGATGAATATATTTTGGATGCCGTGAAGACTGTCTTTGAATGCGGCAAGCCGCACTTCATTAATGATGTCATGATGAAATCAGATCTTGGCGAGAACTATGCCGCCGTCAGTTGCTATAACTCACTCAAAATTGGTGGTGGCGCACATACCTTGGTTCGAATTAACCTTAAGGCGGCGGTTGAGGCTGGATGCGGTGGAGTCGAGAGTTTCTTTGAATCTACGCTTCCTTATTACTTAGATTTAACCGCTGAATTAATGGAGTCTAGAATTCTCTATCTAGTTGAAGAGTCACATTTTTTTGAATCAAACTGGTTAGTTACCGAAGGTCTTCTTGATCTCAATAAGTTCTCTGCGATGTTTGGCATCTTTGGTTTAGCTGAAGCGGTAGATATTTTGATGCAACAAGAGGGCGTCGAAGGTACTTACGGGCACAGCATTGTCGCCGACGACCTTGGCTATCGCATGACTTCCTTCATCGCCGAATGGGTAGCAAAGCGCACGATGCCTTACTGCGATGGCAATGATGGCTTTGCATTTCTTCATTCACAATCAGGCATTGATCTCGATATTGGAGTCACCGCTGGAACTCGAATTCCGATTGGTACGGAGCCTCCACTCATTGCCCATCTAAAAACCGTCGCTCGCCACCATCACTTATTCCAATCAGGCATTAGCGATGTTTTATCCTTCGATGAAACCGCTGTTGCGAATCCACAAGCAGTCGTTGACGTAATCCGAGGCGCTTTCAAGAGTGGAATGCGTGATTTCACCTTCAATTTAGATAGCAATGACTTTATTCGAATCACTGGCTATTTAGTTCGCAAATCCGATTTAGCAAAGATGCCAGCTGCGCGACATGGCAGCACTTTCCTTGGTGCAGGTTCAGTCGCCGACTCACATGTTGATCAGCGAAATGTAAAGCGGGTGACCAGTGCCGAAAGCTCGCCAAGCCCAAGTAGCTAGCATCATCCCTTTTTCGTGGGTCGATGGCCCAGGAAATCGCTTCGTTCTCTTTTTTCAGGGATGTAACTTCAACTGTTTGGCGTGCCATAACCCTCACACAATTCCGCTTCATACTCGACGGGCAAATGAGATGAGTGTGCAAGAAGTTCTTATTGAGATAAGAAGTGCGATGCCATACGTATCTGGCATCACTGTCTCAGGCGGTGAAGCAACAGTGCAACATGAATTTGTTCTAGAACTCTTTAAAGAGATTAAGAAACGTTCTGAGTTCGAACATTTAACGACCATGATTGATAGCAATGGAAATGCACCGCAAGAAATATGGGAGCTTCTGGACCCTTATACCGACGGTGTAATGCTGGACCTTAAAGCCCTGGTTGATGCGAGCCATATCGAGCTCACTGGAAGTTCCAACACGGTAGTTTTGGAGTCAATCAAATATTTGGATTCGATTAATAAACTATATGAAGTCCGCCTGCTCATGGTTCCAGGCCACAACGACTCTGATGAAGAGCTAATCACGACTTCCTTATGGCTCAAAAAAGTTAACCCGAATATGAAAATTAAGATTAACGCCTTTAAAACACATGGCGTAAGAGCTAGTGCACGGGAATGGCCTGAAGTAAATGAAAGCGATTTAGTTCGCTATCACTCAATTATTGATTAAATCGAGGCAAACGCTTCGTCTAAAACGCTCAAAGCATCACGCAACAAATCATCAGTAATTACTAATGGAGGCAAGAAGCGCACGACGTTGGAATATGTTCCGGCTGTAAGAACCAGAACACCCTTGCTCTGGCAATATTTCACAACTGCGTTCATCGCTGCAGTGTTTGGATTCTTAGTACCAGCCTCCACTAATTCAATAGCTTGCATAGCACCACGACCACGTACTTCACCAATAACCGCATATTTTTTAGCGAGCGCACGAAGTGAATCGCCCAAGATCTCACCAATATGCTGGGCGCGAGCGACAAGATTTTCAGCTTGAATGGTTTCGATTGCGCCAAGTGCTGCAGCGCATGCAACTGGGTTTCCACCAAAAGTTCCGCCTAGGCCTGAGGCATGGACTGAATCCATCACATCTGCGCGACCCGTGATACCAGCAAGTGGAAGGCCGCCTGCGATTCCCTTAGCCGTTACAACAATATCTGGAACAACATTTTCTTCTTCCATTGCAAACATATGCCCTGTGCGTGCAAATCCTGTCTGAACTTCATCTGCAATAAATAGGATTCCATTATCTGCGGAGTATTTCGATAGCGCTGGCAAAAATCCCTTAGGTGGAACAATAAATCCACCTTCACCTTGTATCGGTTCAATCAAAATTGCTGCAACGTTATGTGCACCAATCTCTTTTTCAATTTTGTGTGTAACCATCTCGATTGCATCTTCAGTGATTGTCGCTTGGTTGCCAACCCAGTGAAATGAATACGGCATAGGCATTCTGTAAACCTCTGGTGCAAATGGACCAAAGCCCTCTTTGTAAGGCATGTTCTTGGCAGTTAAGGCCATCGTCAAATTTGTACGTCCGTGATAGCTATGTTCAAAAACGACAATTGCAGGACGCTTAGTAAAGTGCCGTGCAATTTTGACTGCGTTCTCAACTGCTTCAGCTCCAGAGTTAACTAGTAACGACTTTTTCTTGTGGCTTCCAGGTGTGAGCTCATTTAATTTTTCACATACTTCGATGTAATTCATGTAAGGAGCTACCGTAAAACATGTATGAGTAAATGCCTGCACTTGCTCAATCACGCGATCTACAACGCGACTGGCAGAGTTACCAACATTTACTACGCCAATACCTGAGCCAAGATCAATAATTTGATTGCCATCGATATCAAGCAAGATCGCATCACTTGCGCGTTCGATAATCACTGGGATCGCAATACCTAGTCCACCAGAAGTCGCTTCACTGCGGCGCGCCATGGCCGCTATAGATTTTGGTCCCGGAATTGCGGTCACCAGACGACGTTCTTGGGTCAGATTAGTAAGTGTGGTCATGGTCAAAGTCTAAGGCCATATTTCCCAAGCACTGTCCTAAAAGTTAGGCTTACGCCATGAGTTCTCTGAGAGTTTCGGCACCGCTTCTTGATGCCTACTTAACCTACTTCGAAAGCGCTCGAACTCCTTTTACGATTCCTGGCCACAAGCAACGTGCTGCACGCTTAGATGCTGGCTTAGGCGCAGTCGTTGACGCAGATACTCCTTTATATGGCGGCTTGGATGAAATTAAACTTACTCATCAAGTACTTAAGAAAGCCGAAGGCTTAGCTGCCACATTGTGGAACGCTGACTACGCCAGATTTTCAACTGGTGGATCGACACATGCAAATCAGGCGATAATTTTGGCGCTGGGCAAGCCAGGAGACAAGGTCGCAATCTCACGCACGGCGCATCGCTCGGTTTTAAGCGCATTAGTTCTTGCTGGTTTGGAACCTATCTGGTTATCGCCAGAGATCGATATGGCTACAGGCGTTCCTATTGGAATACCTGTGCATGAATTCGAAAGAGTATTAGACCAGCAACCGATTGCGCTGTTGTTGACCGAACCCGGATATTTAGGAACTTTGTCAGATTTACCAGCGTTAATTTCTAGAGCCCATGCACATTCGATTCCGGTAATCGTTGATGCGGCATGGGGTGGACACTTTGGTTTTTCACACTCGGTTCCTGCGCACTGCCTTGCACTAGGTGCGGATGCTCTCATTACTAGCACGCATAAAGCGTTGCCAGGTTACAGCGCATCGGCGATCTTGTTGGCACAAGGAAAATATTTAAATCTCGATCGCATTGAACAGAGTTTTGAAACTACACACACAACATCTCCAGCTGGTGCTCCCCTTGCTTCTATCGATGGGTGTCGTGCACTTTTAGAAACCCGGGGCGAAGAATTAATCAATTCGCTAGTTGCTAATGTTGAAAAGTTTAAGGCAGAGATTCAATCGCACTGTGAAGTTCCCATCTTTTTAAACTCTTCTGATTTTCCGTTGGGACGCTTTGATCCAACAAAAATAGTCCTACGAGCAAACCAATTAGGCGCTTCTGGTATAGAGATCGAAAAAGCCTTGCAGCTCAGCAATATTCGAGTAGAGATGGCAGATAGTGACACTGTTGTTTTCTTGGCAACCCTGGCAGATAGCGAAGTTGAGTTTGAGCAACTAGCTAAAACGCTTATTCCGCTTGTGAAATCAATCTCTACCTCACCCCGTCCAACTGCAACTTCTTTGAGTTGGTCTGTAGTCCCCCAGGTAGGAATTTCCATGCGCGATGCCTACTTCGCCGATACTGCGATGGTTGCTGCTGAGAATGCAGTGGGGAGAATCTCAGCTGACTTAATCGCCCCATATCCGCCTGGAGTAGCCGTTGTTGCACCTGGGGAAATTTTGACACAGGAAATAGTTGAAGGTTTAGCCGCTACTAAAGCCGCTGGGGTCCGTATTGCCTATGCCACTGACCCCACCTTAGATACATACCGAGTTGTCACCAATTAAAAATGTTTGAACTTCACAATCTTGTCATTGCTTTACTACTTCTCCTGGGTGCAATTCTTTATACATCCGTGGGTCATGCAGGAGCATCGGCCTATATAGCGATTATGACACTTTTTGATTTACCCACTGCGGTGATCAAACCAACTGCGCTGACCTTGAATATTGCAGTCTCATCTTTTGCTAGTTGGCGCTACATCAAGCGTGGTTTTTTCAATAGAAAGCTCCTACTATTTTTGAGTATCGGTGCTGTGCCCGCAGCTTTTATTGGGGGTCATATCCATCTGGCCGACACTGTCTATAAGCCCATTCTTGGAGTTCTTCTACTTTTTTCTGGTCTGCGATTTATTATTCAATCCCAGCAAGTTGATAAGGTTGCGCGTGAAGTTTTTGCGCCACTCGCGGTAGTGATCGGAACCTGTATTGGTTTGCTCTCAGGCATTACTGGTACGGGAGGTGGGATCTTCCTTTCCCCACTTATTATTTGGCTGGGCTGGACAAGCGTTAAATCTGCCAGTGGAACCGTTGCAGCATTCATTTTTCTGAACTCACTTGCAGGCCTACTTGGAAACTATGCCTCAACCTCATCGTTACCTGCAGCCTTGCCATTATTTTTAGTGGCAGTTCTCTTGGGTGCCATTATTGGCACCCAATTTGGTACAACTCGATTTTCACATAGTGGAATAAAACGCGCACTAGGATGCGTACTAATTGTTGCGGGAATAAAGTTTTTATTGGTACTAGCATAGGTGCATGGCCGATAACGAGATGTGGTTGAAAAAGGCAATTGCTTTTAAAGCTGATGCAAAGATTTTTATCGATGGAAATTATTGTGATGCCGCATCTGGTAAAACTTTTGACAAGATCGCACCGGGCTTAAGCACTGTAATTGGTCAAATCGCATCCGGAGATAAAGAAGATGTAAACCGAGCAGTTGCATCAGCCAAGCGTGTATTTGATGCAGGCACATGGCGCGACATGAATCCACGGGATAAGAAAATAATTATGTTGCGATGGGCCCAGCTATTGGGAGAACACCGTGAAGAGTTAGCTTTTCTAGAAGCTATCGACACCGGTCGCCCTATTAGCGATGCGCTTTCAGTTGATGCACCTAATTCAACACGAGTAATTCAGTGGTATGCCGAGACAATTGATAAGACTTACGACGAGATTGCCCCTGCTCCGCGAAACGCACTTGCGATGATTACTCGTGAGCCATTAGGAGTGATTGGCGCGGTAGTTCCATGGAACTACCCAATGATGATCACTAGTTGGAAGTTAGGCCCAGCAATTGCCATGGGAAATAGCATCGTTGTTAAACCTGCCGAAAACTCCTCACTCAGTGCGCTCAAAATGGCTGAGCTGGCTACTGTTGCAGGATTACCTGATGGTGTCTTTAATGTTGTACCTGGTTTAGGTGCTGAAGCCGGACAGGCATTAGCTCGTCATATGGATGTAGCCAAGATTGCATTCACTGGTAGTGGTCCAACGGGACGTAAAATGATGCAGTATGCCGCTGAATCAAATATGAAAGCGGTATCTCTTGAGCTGGGTGGCAAGAGTCCACAAGTAGTTCTCAAAGACTGTAGTGATTTAGAAACAGCGGCATCGACTATCGGTTGGGCCATCTATTACAACGCTGGACAAACATGTAATGCTGGTTCACGAATTATCATTGAAAAAGAGATTAAGGATGAGCTCTTTCATCACTTGCAAAAATTCTTAAAAGCATTTGTTGTTGGACATCAATTTGACCCTTCAACGCAGATGGCTGGATTAGTTTCAACTGTGCAACGTGATCGCGTAAATTCATATTTAGATCTGATTGGCCAAGAGGGTGAAGAATTAATTTTTGGTGGGCAAAAAACTTCAGGAGATGACCTCCATATTCAGCCAACTTTGATTGATAATGTGAAACCTGATTCACGGTTAGCCCAAGAAGAGATCTTCGGCCCCGTTCTTGTAGCGATCGATGCCAAAGATGCTGACCATGCACTGCAGCTAGCTAATGGAACTCAATACGGTTTAGCCGCATCAGTCTGGACAAGTGATATTGCTAAAGCCCATAAATTTGCTCGTAAATTACGTGCCGGTACCGTCTGGGTTAACACTTTTGACATGCTAGATGTCATCACACCATTTGGTGGCTTTGGTGCATCTGGTGGGGGCCGTGATAAATCCCTACATGCCCTTGATGCCTATAGCGCTTTAAAAACAACGTGGGTCGATCTTAATTAACTAGCTTTACAACTCAACTACAACTAAGAGGAGTACGCGAACGTGAAGATGAAAGCGGCAGTTCTAGATGGCGTCGGTTCAAAGTTCGAGATTCGTGAAGTTGATTTAGATAAACCTAAAACTGGAGAACTGCTCGTTAAAGTTGCCGCCAGTGGATTATGTGCCAGCGATTTAAATGCAGTCGATGGAAAAAGAAAGTTAGTTCCATTTCCCGCAGTCATCGGTCATGAAGCATCTGGCGTTGTGGTTGAAATAGGAGCCGATACTGCTGGCTTTACTGTTGGCGATCATGTGATCATGTCGATTGTTCCTAACTGTGGCACATGCGATTACTGCGAATCTGGTCGTCCTAACTACTGCTCTAGCGCAGGAAAGGCAATGTCGGTTGGTGGATTATTCGA
Organism: Actinomycetota bacterium; assembly: GCA_009701185.1. Lineage (GTDB taxonomy): Bacteria > Actinomycetota > Actinomycetes > Nanopelagicales > Nanopelagicaceae > Planktophila. Next base: position 20,162 of record WLKQ01000018.1, read on the forward strand.
TGGAACCAGCCGCTTGAGTCAGAACGGTGAAAAATTACATCACTTCTTAACGGTTGCATCTTTTGCCGAGTACGTAGTCGTACCGGCATCGGGGGCAGTAGTGATTCCTAAAGAGATGCCATTGGATCGTGCAGCCCTCATTAGTTGCGCAGTACTTACTGGTTATGGCGCAGTCATGAATACTGCCGCAGTTAAAGCCGGTTCACGTGTTGCCGTTTTTGGTTGCGGTGGCGTTGGTTTAAATATTGTGCAAGGCGCGCGCTTGGCAGGTGCGACAACGATTATTGCTATCGATGTGACTGAAGAAAAATTAGCGCTTGCACTCACAGTGGGAGCAACCCACGCCATCAATGCCTCCACCAGTGATCCTGTGGCCGAAGTAAAGAAAATCTGCGGTGGCGTGGACTACGCCTTTGAAGCCTTGGGGCGAGAATCCACAATCCAGCAGGCCTGGGGCACTGTCGATGTCGATGGAGGGTTGATTTTGGTGGGGCTGCTCAAAAACGGTGCCACTCTTACGCTCGATGCCGGCCCATTTGTGAACGAGCAGTACATCAAGGGCTGTTATTTTGGCTCGGCAAACCTTAAAAAAGATGTACCAAAGTTAGTTGAAAGTTATCTAAATGGACACCTTTTCCTAGACGAACTCATCTCCGAACGGATAGGTTTAGAGGGTCTTAATCTAGCTTTTGATCGTTTGAGAGTTGGAGAGGGAGCGCGAAACGTCTTGGTGTTTGACTAACGATGGATCCGCGTAAGTAAAAATTCTATTTATTGTGCAGCCAACACGTGTGCTGCACAGCAGATAGATGTATGAAAATTACATACCACTTACCACCACATATCAAATTAGGAGGAAATCAGTGAAGTTTTCAAAGCTCACCACTGGATCTGTTGTTGCAGCCGTTGCTGTCGCACTCGTGATCCCAGCAGTTGGAATTACACCAGCTTCTGCAAAGGTTAACTTCGCAACCATTACATCTGCCGCACAAGGCGGAGGAATGAATGCGCTTGCTGCCGCTTGCAAGAAGGAAGGACAACTCAACGTCATCGCTCTGCCTCATTACTGGGCAAACTACGGCGATATGATTGAAGGATTCGCTAAGGCTTATGGCGTCAAAATTGACGAAGCAAACCCAGAAGGATCTTCTCAGGAAGAGATTGATGCCGCAGTAACAAATAAGGGCACATCCCGTTCACCTGACGTATTCGACATCGGTCTAGCAGTTGCCGCTAAGTACATTGGCACAAAGACATTTGCACCATACCGAGTAAAGACATGGAACTACTTGCAGTTTGCATCAACAGTAGATCCAACCGCTGAAGTAACTCCTAACTACACAGGAACAATGACAATTGGTTACAGCGGCGAGCTTGGCACAATCACTAAGCTCAACGATCTATTGGATCCAAAGTTCAAGGGCAAGATTGCATTGAACGGTGACCCATTAGGTTCATCTGCTGCAATGAACGGTATCTTCATGATCAATAAGGCACTTGGCGGAACTTTTGATGATGTCTCTAAGGGCGTTGCTTTCTTCGCTAAGTTAAAGGCTGCCGGTAACTTCATCAACGTCAACCCAACTGAGGCCACAATCGCATCTGGACAAACTCCAGTTGTTATTGACAATGGTTACATCCAAGCTGGCGTGATCAAGGCTATGGCAGCTGCTGGCAAGGTATGGAAGATGTACACCCCTGCTGCAGTTGGTTCTACCTACAACAGCGCAGTATCAGCATGGGCGCCACACCCAGCATGTGCTCGTCTCTGGATGGAATACACACTTGGTGAAACAGGTGCAACA
>WLKQ01000019.1 GCA_009701185.1 Actinomycetota bacterium
AACCAACGCGTAACAGTTCCTTCAGTAACACTCTCACCGAGTGCCGGCATATTTACTGAAAATGTCATCTGTGTAGTCTCCCTGTTTATCCGTGTGCGTGTAAAGGTTTGCCGGCAAGTGCCATGTGCGCCTCGCCCATAGCCTCTGAAAGCGTAGGGTGTGCATGGATGAGAGATGCGACATCATCGGCGCGAGCCTCCCAATTAAAGATTAATTCTGCTTCAGCCAATAGCTCGCCAACTCGCGCACCCACCATGTGAACTCCCAAGATTGGGCCATTCTTTTCAGCGATGAGCTTTATTGAGCCGGCTGTATTGAGAATTTGAGCTTTACCATTTCCGGCTAAGTCATAGCTGAGTTCAATGACATCGTGGCCACGCTTCTTAGCCTCGGCACTTGTTAATCCAACCGATGCAACTTCTGGATCTGAATATGTAACTCTAGGGATTCCATCGTAGTTAATGGCACGTGGGTTTAAGCCGGCTATCTCTTCGGCAACTAACATGCCTTCAGCAAAGCCAACGTGGGCTAGTTGCAGTGTAGGAATGAGATCGCCAACAGCCCAGATACCTGGGATGTTTGTGCGGCATTTGTCATCAACTAATACATATCCGCGATCCATGGTAATTCCAGCTGCTTCATAACCGAGATTAGCCGATACCGGTCCACGGCCAACTGACACCATAAGAAGATCGGCAGTGAACTCTTTGCCATCTTCTAAAGTAACAGTGACGCCTTTCATATTTTTTGTAAGAGATTTAAAAAATACTCCAAGCTCAAATTTGATTCCGCGTTTTCTAAAGGCGCGCTCTAGCTGCTTACTTGATGACTCATCTTCTAAGGCAATCAAGTGAGGTAGACCTTCGATAATCGTTACATCTGAACCAAAAGACTTCCACACTGATGCAAACTCACAGCCAATAACTCCGCCACCAAGAACGATGACACTCTTTGGAACATAGTCCAGGCGAGTTCCATGATCGGATGTAATAACTTGAACACCATCGATCTCAAGTCCAGGAAGTGTTTTGGCGTATGAACCAGTAGCAAGAACAATATTTTTTCCCGTGTACTTCTGACCATTAACTTCAATCGTGTTCTTCGAAACTAATGTTCCATGACCTTCTACATACGTGATTGAACGCGACTTAACTAAACCTTGTAAACCTTTATGGAGTCGAGCGACGACGCCATCTTTATAGGAGTTAACTCCGGCCATATCGATTCCATCAAAACTGGACTTGACTCCAAAGCGTGCACCTTCACGGGCGCCATCGGCGATCTCTGCACTATGCAAAAGAGCCTTAGTAGGAATGCAGCCACGGTGCAGACATGTACCGCCGACTTTGTCAGCCTCGATTAATACAACAGAAAGTCCAAGCTGGGCACTTCGAAGGGCACAGGCATAACCGCCACTACCGCCACCTAAAATGACAAGATCGAACTCTGACACGTGTGGAACCTCCCTTAGGACAGGGCTCTATCTTGCCGTACTGAGTGCAAAACTACCCAATGCGCAGATCAGGCCATTTCGGCCAGAACAACGAGTGATCTGAGGGCAACTCCAGTGCCGCCAACAGGGGTATACCCATGCGCAGCAGCGGTATTGAAAGCAGGACCTGCGATATCCAGGTGTAGCCACGGTAATTCTGGTGCTACAAACTCTTTCAGAAATAACCCAGCTACTAACATGCCACCACTCTTGTCACCGATGTTTGCCATATCGGCAACTGGAGAGTCAAGTGATGCACGCAACTCTTGCGGAAGGGGCATTGGCCAGAACTGTTCGCCGCTTTCGGCGCAAGCAGTTAAAAACTCCGAAGAGAACTCTTGGCTATTTGTCATAACTGCACTTGTGCGCGTACCAAGTGCGATGACTTGAGCACCGGTCAATGTTGCGACATCAATGATGCCATCAAGTTTATTTTTACTACTTTGGGCTTTTACCAAACCATCAGCTAAAACTAAGCGGCCTTCGGCATCAGGATTGAGAACTTCAATAGTTTTGCCACCAAAAATTGTGATGATGTCGCTAGGGCGTGTTGCTTTATCACTTGGCATATTTTCGGCAAGTGGTGCCCACGTCTCAATGGCAATAGGAAGTTTCAATGCAGCTATTGCTAACGTCGCAGCACACACCGCTGCAGCACCACTCATATCGGATTTCATTGCTTCCATACCTAAACCAGGCTTTAGATTCAAACCGCCGGTATCAAATGTGATGCCTTTCCCAACGAATGCAAATCGCTTCTTTGCCGACTTTGGATTATAGGAAATATGTAACAGTCTTGGCGGGTTAGCCGAACCTTGGCCAACGCCAATGATTCCACCAAAGCCTTGAGTTTTGAGCTCTTTTTCATCTAAGACGCTCACTTTCAAACCAGCTTTAGCACCGCCCGCAGTCTTTACTGCCGCTATTAATTTTTTAGAAAATGAATCTGGTGTTAAATGACTTGGAGGAGTATTGATCAAATCGCGAACTAAGAATGTGTAGTCAGCAATAATTCGTGCACGTGCGATAGCAGGTTTTGCCTCGCTGCTTTGTGCCAATTTACTAAAAACCGTAATGCTCTTGATTGCCGCTTTGTGTTCTGATTTGGATGAACCTTTGAACTCACTAAATACATAGGCTCCTAGCGCAGCGCCTTCAGCTACTGCTGCAACGCTATTCAACGAATCTGTTGGAAGTGCAAATGTTGCACCAGTTAAACCATTGAGAGCGCGAGATGCTGCACCAGCTGCGCGGCGTAATACCTCGGGAGAGTATGACGATGCTTTCTTTCCTAAACCTGTGAAGACCAGCATTCGAACCGTAGCGCCAGGAACCTTGATTACCTCATCGGCATTTCCGGTAGCGCCCATCTCTACCAGAGAGGCGAGAATAGATTTAGTGTCGATGCTGAGGTCGCCTGATTCGATAACGAGTCCGGTTTTTGAACTAGATGAAGCTAAACCAAGGACAAGTACTTCATCTTTTATAACGCCATCTGTGATTCGAAGTGTGGTCATGGGTACCAGCGTAATAGATGTATTGGTAGGTTTGCACTATGAAGACATCTCCATTAAATGAGAAACACTTGGCCTTGCAGGCCAAGATGGCCGATTTCGGTGGTTGGATGATGCCGATTGAGTATGCAGGGGCTGGCGTTCTCGCTGAGCATGCTGCAGTGCGCAACGCTGTAGGCATCTTTGATGTTTCGCATTTAGGAAAAGCGAGTGTCGTTGGTGAAGGGGCTTTAGAGTTTTTGAACTCAATGTTTACCAATGATCTCAATCGAATCCAGGACGGATCAGCGCAGTACACACTTTTATGTGACGAGTCGGGCGGGGTTGTAGATGATCTGATTGTCTATAAAAATAGCGATAGCAATTTCTTCCTAGTGCCCAATGCTTCTAATACCTCAGATGTGGTTGCACTTCTAAACGCTCATGCTCCTTCAACAATCTCTGTTAAGAATTTACACAATGAATTCGCCGTTATTGCCGTTCAAGGACCACGTGCACCAGGAGTGATGAATTCTCTGGGAGTAAACACTGATATCGATTACATGGCCTTCACGAGCGTAAGCATTGATGGGGCTGAAGTAATTGTGTGCCGCACTGGTTACACAGGAGAACTCGGTTATGAGCTTTTGCCGCGCGTTGAGGATGCCTCACGTGTCTGGGATTCACTTGCCCAGGCGATCAAATCTCATGATGGCCTGGTGTGCGGTTTAGGTGCTCGCGATACTTTGCGCACCGAAATGGGTTACCCATTACACGGGCACGAACTTTCACTCGATATCACCCCAGTCCAAGCAAGTGCTTCATGGGCAATTGGTTGGGACAAAGGGGAATTCCTTGGCAGTTCGGTACTACGAACTCAAAAAGCACACGGTGCCGGAAAGCGAAGTGTTGCGCTGAAATCCTTAGATCGCGGAATTCCACGTGGTCATATGGTCGTCAAGGACCAGCAAGGAAAAGAGCTGGGATTAGTAACAAGCGGGACATTTTCTCCAACACTAAAAATTGGAATCGGAATCGCACTTCTCGACACTTCGGTAAAAGTTGGAGATCGCCTTGTAATAGATGTGCGTGGACGAGATTCAATGGTTGAAGTCGTCAAACTTCCTTTTGTAGCTTCACACGTTCGCTAAATTCAATTGGCGTCAGAAAAGCTGCCCGCGCATGTGTTCGTCTGAGTGCGCTCAGAACAGGATTACCCGCCAGAACTATTAACACAGTCGTAAAGATTGCCCTGGGTACATCCCAGGCCATTGCCGTTAAAAAATGGAACGTAAAGAAGTGTGCACAATTCTCCGCAATAGAACCACCGGGAATGTATGAGAGTTGAGTCTGGGTACTTAAAGCCCATGGCCAGAATTGAAGATCCATCAATATTCCAAAGAGTTCGCTAGCTAAGACAGCAAATATGCCAAGTAGAACAATCTCTCTAGAGCCTCGCAATGATTTACGCCCTGGCAATAGTCCAGCAAGTAAACCTATCCATGCAGCTGCGAAAATTTGATAACCAAGCCAAGGGCCAAGCCCACCAGTTAAAAGCGCTGAGACTAGAACCGAAATCATCCCAAGCAAAAAGCCAAATGATGGGCCAAAGACTCTCGCACTCAGAATAAGTAAGAACCACATAGGTTCTATGCCAACGGCTCCAGCACCTAACGGACGCAATGCCGCGATCAATGCCGCTAAAACTCCTAGCAGCGCGACAGATTTAGCATCGAGTCGAGAGTTAGATACCTCTGCAATTATCAGAATTAATGCCAGGGTGATGGCCAGCCAGAAAAAAATCTGTGTACGTGGCAAGTCTGTGCCTGCATAAAAAAATGGCCACAAAAATCCAAGAGCGCTAATTGTAGAAGCAATAACGAGGACAAAAGCATTTCTTGGTGAAAAACGAACGACATCGGCAGTCATTAATGTCACGGCTGATTCTCAATCGCAGCAATCACATCATGGACTGTCAACCATGGGGCTGGTGCCATGACTTTGGAGACTTGCGGTGCAAAAGCTGGTGAAGCTAATAAAACATCTATCGTTACTCCATCGGCAACAATGTCACCATCGGCTAGAAAAATTACTCGCGTTGCTAGCTCTGCAACTAGCTCAACATCATGCGTGGCAATCATGACGGCGCGATTAAAAGTTTTCGCAAATTCAATTAAAATTCGCGTCAGAATCTTCTTCGCTTCGTAATCTAATCCCCGGGTTGGCTCGTCAAGTATCAAAACCTTTGGATTCGATGAAAGTACGATACTTAGGGCAAGACCCAGTCGTTGTCCCTCTGAAAGATCCCGGGGGTGAGTTTCATACGAGATACCTGGAACTAGTTGGTCAAGAATTTTCAGGGTAGTGCCAGATTCAATCTGATTATCTTTATCAGCTTGGTGGCACTCTTTTATGACACTTTGGGCATACAGAAGATCACTTGGCTCCTGCGGGATAAAACCGACGGTTTTCATTCGAAGATTGCCTGCAAGTGAGCTTGATTCCAAAGAGTGAATGTGAACCTGTCCGCTAGTTACATGACCGACCCCAGCAATGGCCGTCAGCAGCGAACTCTTTCCTGCACCATTTCGTCCCATGACAGCAACGATCTCATTCTCGTAAATCGTTGCGCTCACTTTATTGAGCGCCGTAGATGCTCCGTATGCAACGGTTACTGTGTCAATGTCAATAACTGTCTTCCCTGACTTCTGTGCTGCACTCTGGGATGGGACTGTAATGTTTTCACGAATTGTCTCAGTGAGTCTTCGCATGTCGCGAACAGATAACCCGACATCGGCTAAACCAAGTGCGCGTGCTAAATGAACAATGGGAGGCGCAAGGGGGGATGTCTGCATGATTTGTGAGGGAGTACCAACATTTGTTTGACCGTCGCCATTGATGTAGACAATACGATCGGCGAAACCAATAACTCTCTCAAGTTTGTGTTCGGCAAGTACGACAGTGATTCCTAAGTCATGGACTAATCGGTGCAGGATTGAGAGAACTTCTTCTGCAGCTATTGGATCTAAAGCACTTGTCGGTTCATCGAGAACTAGGGCTTTTGGATGCATGACAAGAGCACTTGCAATTGCAACTCGCTGTTGTTCACCGCCACTTAAAGTAGATATTTGGCGAGATCTCAATGTAGTTAGTGACATAAAGTCCAAAGCTTCTTCAATGCGTTTGCGCATAACATCTGGCGCAAGATTCATGACTTCCATAGAAAAAGCCAGCTCTTCTTCTACCGTATCGGTTACAAATCCATGAAGTGGGTTCTGTCCAACAATCCCAATCAAATGTGCCAATCCGCCCGGCTTTACTTCACGGGTAGATACTCCATCGACGCTGACATCTCCCGCCAGAATTCCTCCAGTGTGGTGGGGGACTAGTCCGTTTATCAATCGCAGCAAGGAGGATTTTCCAGAACCAGTAGGTCCGATAACTAAAACCAATTCACCTTCTGCGATATCTAGTGTCAAATCCTCCAATACCGTTTTGGTTGAATTGGGATAAACCAGAGATACGTTCGAAAACTTAATCATGTCAATGTCATCACTATTAGTCCGCAGAGAACGATTGCCGAGTCAGGTAGTCGCCACTGTATTGGTCGGTATCGGCTGCGTAAGCGACTAATTCCATATCCGCGCGAATCCATTGCGGCAGCAAGATCTAAGGAACGGGCCAATGACTCTTCAAGGAGTGGAATTGCAAGACGTCTATAAGAGGCGAAACCTTTAGTGCTTTGCCCGCGCAATTTTTGAGCTTGCCGAATACGGCCGACGCTACTGACCAATTGCGGCACTAGAGAAGTTGAAATCACTACAGCAACACCAAATTCATACATAAAGATTGGCAAGATACGCAAAAGTTTATGTGGGCTTGTTAGTGAGGCGGCTGCACCAAAAATAATTATTAATGCGCAGATGATTACACCTTCAGAAAGTGCCGAAGAAAGTCGTTCTGCTGTGACAGCTCCACCAATTCTGATCCCTGGCATCCAGTGGGGAAGAGGGATTACGGGAAGTGAAAAAATATTAGTCCCAGGGACTGGAACTCCAATAGTTACTCCTATGAAAGTGCGAATCAATAATATGCTGGCAGAAAATTTGAGGGACCAAGAAAAACTTTTACCCCATGGAGCATCATCTCTCTGGGAAAAAACAATCACTCCCATAACACCCACTGATGCAATGGCGACAATGGGTGAACTACGACGGGCAACCGCAATTGCTATCGTCAAGGACCATATCCACCATGTCAGTGGGTGTAATGAGAGTTTTTTCATGTAGGGATTATTTCTTGCTCTTTAATGCAGTTGGTGTGGGGATTTCAACGCCACACTCTTTAGATGGGAAGCCATTAATTCCACAAATTAAGCCAGACTTGGATGCGCGTATTTTTGCGACTTGCGCCAATACGTCGATTCCAAGTGACTCCTTAGCAACGCGCACACATGTTGCAATTGTTTTGTTCACCTTGTCACCTTTTGGCGCATATACCGTAGATCCAAAATCAATAACGAGGCCGATTCTCTTTGTATCGTTATCGGCAGGAGTCTTTGCGCAGATTGATTTGAAGCTTGGTTTAATCGATGGTGCTTTGGAAGGGATGTCATCGCTACTAAAAACAAATGACCAACCTTCCACTGATCCATCTGCAACATCGACAGCAGGTCCAGTCATCGCTGCAGTCCAGGCAGTTTTCCCTGGAGCAGCCTGGAAGTAACCCCAATAGCGCCAGCCTTTAGTTGTTGCTTGGGCTGAAGGAATAACTAGAGTTGAAGAAAGAAATAAAGTGAAAATAATCAGTACTGTCTTGAATCTCATTGATGTGAAGCCTCTCGAATAAAAAGAGTCTCACAGGGGTAGCGCTGGATAAAAGTGCCGAAATCGCACTTATAACTAGGACCACACCCCGCAAACCTCGGCGGGTGTCTGTCTTTACTGATTTACACATTAGGTAATCCGACTTAGCCAACTGATGTGGGCTTTACGGTTGCGGGTCAGCGTCGGATTTGCACCGAACTTCCCCTAATGAGAAACCTATGAAGTTGTGAACGAACCAAACCACACCTGCTTCCAGTTGGCAACTAGCCGCGCAGGACTTAAGATTTAGATATGGAATATAGACGCCTCGGCAGCACTGGAATGTACGTTTCGGAAATCTCTTATGGAAACTGGATCACTCATGGTTCACAAGTAGAGGCAGAAGCAGCGATGCGATGTGTTAAAACTGCATTGGATTGCGGAATTACAACCTTTGATACCGCCGATGTTTATGCTGGAACCCGGGCTGAAGTAGTTCTGGGTAAGGCACTTAAAGGCGTTCGTCGTGAGTCATATGAGCTTTTTACTAAGGTCTATTTCCCAACGGGTCAAGGCAAAAACGATCGTGGCCTCTCACGTAAGCACATTATTGAATCGTGCAATGCATCTTTAAAACGTCTAAAAACCGACCATATCGATCTTTATCAGATGCACCGTTTTGATTTTGAAACACCACTCGAAGAATCTCTCAGCGCCTTTGATGACTTAATCCGTGCCGGTAAAGTCCATTACATTGGTTTTTCTGAGTGGGATGCATCTCAAATTTCATCGGCACTTAAAATTCAAGATGCCAAAGGCTATAACCGTTTTGTTTCCAGCCAACCACAATATTCTGCGCTTTGGCGGGTGATTGATGCCGAAGTTGTTCCACTATCGATCAAAGAAGGTATCGGCCAAATTGTTTGGTCACCATTGGCGCAAGGAGTTCTAACAGGTAAGTACTTACCGGGAAAGAAAGCCCCTACGGGATCACGCGCAACAGATAAAAAGAGCGGTGCCGGAATGATTTCCGGTTGGCTTTCAGATGAAGTTTTAACGGCAGTGCAGAAACTCAAGCCAATTGCCGAAGAGGCTGGTCTAACTATGTCTCAATTAGCTATTGCATGGGTATTACAAAATTCAAATGTCTCATCGGCAATTATGGGAGCTACTAAGCCATCTCAGGTCAAGGAAAACGTGAAGGCATCCGGTATCAAACTAGATGCATCTATTATGCGCGCAATTGATGATGCACTCGGGCTGTTGCCTCAAAAAGATCCAGCGAAAAACGCAAGCCCAAACCCTCGGGCTTAATTAAAAGAATCGCCGACTTTGATTTGAGGCTTTGGCGCGCGCAATCGGCGCATCTGAGTTGAACGAAGCCAGGCATACATTCCTAAACCTTTAGTTATTGAGTTTGGAAACTTCTCACTGACTTGGGCTCTGATTTTGCGGCTCAAAAAGATGCCATCTATAACTGCAACAAGCAACACCAAGTACATCAGGGCGATTGCTGAAAATTGCACTGCAGCAATTGGAATCAATGTAAGGACTAGAACAACAAAAATGATTGGTAGAAAGTATTCTCCTATTGAACGACGTGAATCTACATAGTTACGTGCAAATCGGCGTTCGGGGCCACGGTCACGCGCAGGCAGCGCATTCTCATCTCCACGCAGGTAGGCAGTTCGTGAAGCAACTCGATCGGCTCGTGATGCCAACTTGGCTGCTCGCTTTTGGTCCTTAGTCACCACAGGGGCAAGTGAGGAAACTATTCGCTTGGACTCAGAGTCCTTGCGCTTTGGGGTTGGTCGGCCCTTACCTGGAGTCTCAGATGTCATGGCGCTTACTATATTAGTTTTTCAAAGCTTGTTGCGGTCGCACGCTAGGCGCGAGAGCGGGTAGGCTTTACCCATCTAGTCCAAGGAGAGCTCTGATGACAACTGAAACACCTACAGATTCACTAACAACCTCGATTCGCCTCACTGATGTCGCTGCAACAAAGGTAGCTGCACTATTGGCCCAAGAAGGTCGCGACGATTTAATGTTACGTGTTGCCGTTCAGCCAGGTGGATGTTCAGGTCTTCGTTACCAGCTCTACTTTGATGACCGCAATCAAGATGGCGATGTCATCCACGAATTTGGCACAGTTAAAGTAATCATCGACAAGATGAGTGACCCATATTTGATGGGTGCATCGATTGATTTCGTTGACACAATTGAAAAGCAGGGATTCACTATCGATAATCCCAACGCTGGCGGCTCATGCGCGTGCGGCGATTCATTCAATTAATTTTGAACTCCTCTCACTTTAAGATCGCTGCATGAAAATAGGTGTAGCAGGTTCAGTTGGCGTAGACCACCTGATGACATTTTCTGGCAAGTTCACCGATTCACTTGTTGCCGGATCCTTAGAGAAAGTCTCCTTATCATTTTTAGTTGATAGTTTGGATGTACGTCGCGGAGGATGCGCGGCCAATATCGCTTTTGGAATGGGCGTTTTAGGTTTAAATCCAATTTTGATTGCAGCAGTTGGAAAAGATTGGCCAGATTATGAAGCGTGGCTTTCACGTCATGGGGTAGTTACTGCTCATGCACATGTATCTGAAACGCTGTACACGGCGCACTTCATGGTCACGACAGATGATGATCTCAATCAAATCGCATCTTTCTTTCCGGGTGCTATGAGTGAGGCCAGAAATATTGAATTAGGTCCCATTATGGAAAAGACCGGGCGACTTGATCTCTTAGTGATTTCACCGGATGACCCAGAAGCGATGTTGCGTCACTCTGAAACCTGTCGTCAGCAAGGGATTGCATTTGCAGCCGATCCATCGCAGCAGATGGCGAGAATGACTGGGGAAGAGATCAAGCTGCTCATCGACGGTGCTGCTTATTTGTTCATGAACGAGTATGAATTAGCCCTTGCTATGCAAAAGACCGGGTGGAGCGATGCAGAAATTCTCGATCGTGTATCTGTTCGCGTCATCACCCTTGGGTCAGATGGCGCTAAAGTGGAAACTAAGCAGGGTGATGTAGTTCATGTGGGAGTTCCTCAAGAGATTTCCAAGACCGATCCAACTGGAGTTGGCGATTCATTTAGGTCTGGTTTTATAGCAGGGCTTGCATGGGGTTTAAGTCACGAACGTTGCGCACAGATTGGTGCATTGATAGCAACGTATGTAATCGAAACCACAGGCACTCAGGAGTATCGATTTACATCAGAACAGTTTGTCGCTCGATTTGCCGATGCTTACGGCCAGGATGCTGCTGCGGAGATCGCGCTTCACCTCAAGTAAATTTGTGCGCTGAACCACTTCGTACAGCCTTATCTGATACCAACAATGGCGCTAAAGCCCTATATCCTTACCCCTATGTCGCGACAGAAAACGCTAGGCCTTGGTGCCTTAGCTCTACTAATTTCCTCACTTTTCCTCACGGGCTGTTCAAAAGTCTCAGGCTTAGGGTTTGAAGAGGGTGTCAGTAGCGTTAATGATCAGTCGCTCACGCTATGGCAGGGAGCTTGGATTGCGGCGGGCGTAGTCGGCGTATTTACATTAATCCTTATTATGTGGCCAGCTTTTTTCCATCGCTTAAAAAAGGATAGTCCAGAGTTTCCTAAGCAAACCCAATACAACATTCCAATTGAGATTATTTACACAATAATTCCATTCATCATTGTCGCTGTAATGTTTTTTTATACCGTTCAAAAAGAGAATGCTATTACGCAAAAAAGCCCGAATGTCATGCATCAGATATCAGTTGTAGGCATTCAATGGTCATGGCAGTTTGGATATCCAGAGGCTGGAGAAAATGCACTAGTAACTGGTACTCCGGCAAAGCCGCCTACTTTAGTTGTTCCACTGGGTGAACGCGTTCGATACACATTGACGGCAAATGATGTGATCCATGGATTCTGGATTCCCGCTTTCATGATTCAGATGCAGGCTTTGCCTGGAGTAACAAACCATCTTGAATTTACCGCCAATAAATTAGGTGAATTTCCAGGGCGCTGCAATATGTTGTGCGGACGTGCACACACGCAAATGATCTTTACAGTCAAAGTTGTTACGCCTGCCGAGTACCAGACGTATCTTGAGACTCTTAAGGGGAGCACAGTATGACCACCTACGCACAGAGCCCTACTACGTCTGCGCTTCCTCCGCTGCCTGCCAAAAAAGGTAAGAATTTTGTTAAGTGGATAACCTCAACTGATCACAAAACAATCGGATATTTGTATCTGATGACTTCTTTTGCGTGGTTCTTAATCGGTGGTGTCTTAGCCCTTGCCCTGCGCAGTGAATTAGCACGTCCAGGCATGCAGTTTTTAAGTTATGAGCAGTACAACCAAATATTCACGATGCACGGAACGATTATGCTTTTGATGTTTGCAACACCACTCTTTGTTGGTTTTGCTAACGTGATTATGCCGCTGCAAATTGGAGCGGCTGACGTAGCTTTCCCTCGACTTAATATGCTTTCTTATTGGCTGTACTTATTCGGTGGAACAATGGCATTCGCTGGCTTCTTAAGTCCAGGGGGAGCCGCTTCATTTGGTTGGACAGTGTATGTACCACTTTCAAACGCAACATATTCGCCCGGCATCGGTGCTGATTTATGGCTCATTGGTTTAGCCATCAGCGGTGTTGGAACTATTTTGGGTGGCGTTAACTTCATTACAACTATTTTTACAATGCGCGCACCTGGAATGACTATGTTCCGTATGTCGATCTTTTCTTGGAACGTGCTACTAACCTCGATTTTAGTCTTACTAGCCTTCCCACCTTTAGCTGCTGCACTCTTGGGACTTGAATCCGATCGAATATATGGAACGCATCTATTTGACCCAGCAAACGGCGGAGCCATGTTGTTCCAGCATCTCTTCTGGTTCTTCGGACACCCTGAGGTTTATATTTTGGCGCTTCCATTCTTTGGAATTGCAACTGAAATTCTGCCAGTCTTTAGTCGCAAACCAATCTTCGGTTACAAAGGTTTGATTGCTGCGACGATCGCAATTTCAGCTCTATCGGTCTCGGTATGGGCTCACCATATGTTTGCAACAGGTCAAGTTCTATTGCCATTCTTCTCATTTATGACCTTCCTGATTGGCGTGCCAACTGGCGTTAAGTTCTTTAACTGGATTGGAACAATGTGGCGCGGTCATGTCACATTTGAAACTCCCATGCTGTGGGTTATGGGCTTCCTCGTAACATTCTTATTTGGCGGACTTACTGGAATCATCTTGGCATCGCCTCCTCTGGACTTTGCAGTCTCGGCAAGCTACTTCGTAGTTGCGCATTTCCACTACGTACTCTTTGGAACTGTGGTCTTTGCAATGTTTGGTGGATTCTATTTCTGGTGGCCAAAGATGACGGGAAAGATGCTCAATGAGCGGCTCGGTAAGATCCACTTCTGGACAACATTCTTTGGTTTCCATTTAACGTTTTTGATTCAACACTGGCTCGGCATCAAGGGCTTTCCTCGTCGCTACGCTGATTACCTAGCAACAGATGGATTTACTTTTATGAATACGGTTTCAACAATCGGTTCATTCTTATTGGCTTTCTCGATGATTCCATTCATGGTCAATGTATGGATCACCCGCAAATCTCCACTCGTTGGAGTTGATGATCCTTGGGGCTATGGCGCATCCTTGGAGTGGGCAACGTCATGTCCGCCGCCACGTCATAACTTCTTAACGATGCCTCGAATTTCAAGTGAACGTCCAGCCTTTGATTTACATCATCCTCACATAAAGACAGAGGAGCATTAACATGAAGGTCAATTGGCAACTATTTGGTGGATTATCGGTTTTCTATGTTCTGATGACGATTATTTATTGGCAGATCGGCGGAGAACCTGTCGGCGTTGGTGGAATGTTGTTGGCTGCTTGTCTTGCAGGAATGGTTGGCTTCTATGTTTGGTTTACTCAAAAGCGAATTGGCGTCACTCTTCCAGAAGATAACCTCACTGCCCTGATTGAAGATGGAGCGGGTGAACTCGGTTTTTATAGTCCCCACTCATGGTGGCCATTACCAGTGGCTTTAAGTGCTTGTGCGATGGGTCTTGGTTTAGCTATCGGTTGGTGGTTAACGTTAATTGGCCTTGGTTCATTAATTATCAGTGTTATCGGCATGGTTACTGAATACGAGAAGCCACTTAATCAAGCTTCGCACTAAGTAAAAAGCCTTGAAACTCGCCCGCTTAGCCCCAGTAGTTTTCGTACTTCTGTGGAGCACTGGCTTTGTGGGTGCCAAATATGCACTGCCATACGCTGATCCGTTTATTCTTCTTGCTACTCGAATACTCATAGCCTCACTGCTTCTTTTTGCTGTCGCACTAATTGGGAAATCTTCGATATCAATCGGAACCGATGCAATTAAGAAGTCTGCTCTTATTGGGGTATTTTTGCATGCGGCATATTTAGGGGGAGTCTTCTTCGCAATATCTCAAGGTTTGCCGGCTGGTGTGGCCGCAGTCATCACAAGTTTGCAACCAGTTTTTGTTTCAATACTGGCAGTTAAGTTTCTGGGAGAAAAACTGCGCAAGATTCAACTGGTAGGCCTTGTTTTAGGTCTCATTGGAGTAGTTTTGGTTTTAGGTCCAAGTTTTAATAATAAGTTGCCACTCATTGGGATAGTTTCAGTATTCATAGCTTTGGCTGGCAGCACCACCGCAACGCTTTTACAGAAGAAGTTTGGTGTAGGTATTCCGCTGGTAGCAGGAACTGCTTATCAATACTTAGCTAGTGGCATTCTTCTGGCATTAATGGCCGCAGCCACTGGTGGCGTACACATTGAATGGACATGGCACTTCACTATGGCGTTTTTATGGCTACTTTTTGCGCTCTCATTTGGTGCGATTCTTTTGCTTCTGTGGCTACTCAACAATGGAAGTGCCGCTTCAGTATCGTCATTGATGTATTTAGTACCCCCAGTAACGGCTCTTGAGGCAAACCTTCTCTTTGGTGAAAAAGTAAACACCCAGGGCTTCCTTGGAATAGGAGTATGCGCCCTAGGTGTTTGGCTTGTAATGCGTGCTGCTAACTAGTGATGCTCAATCTCTTTTAGATCTTCTGACGTCACTTTAGGGAGTCCAACGGCGTGCGCCTTACTTAAACGGGCGCGTACTTTGTTCTTAATTGCTCCAGGTCGCTTTACGCCTCGTGCATCAGTCGCCGAGAGCTCAAGTGCAGGTGCTTGCTCATGTGATGTAAGGACGAAACGCTTCTGAGGACTAATCGGTTCGTGAATCTCAACGAACTCACCACTAGGCATACGCACTAAGCGGCCAGTTTCAAGTCCATGTAACACCAAATCCCGATCAGCGCGCTGAAGTGATAGACATAGGCGCTTGGTAATAACAAATGCAAGTGGAGGCAGTACAAAGATTCCAATTCGAGAGAACCACATAATCTGATTGATGGATAAGTGGAAATTAGTGGCCAAAATATCGTTGCCACCATTTATCAATGCCACGATTACGAAAGTAATAGACATAACTCCTAGAGCGGTGCGATTAGGTACGTTACGCGGACGATCTAGTAAGTGATGTTCCCGCTTATCGCCCGTAATCCAACTTTCAATAAATGGATAGAAGGCCATTCCTGTAAATAAAATTCCAGGAACAATAAGTGCAGGAATTAAAATGTTCCAAGAAACAGTGTGACCGAATGCGTGGGTTTCCCAAGGTGGAGCCATGCGCACTAACCCGTCGAGCCAACCCATGTACCAGTCGGGCTGCGATCCTGCTGATATCTGACCGGGTGTGTAGGGACCGTATAACCAAATGGGGTTAATTGATGCGACCGCCGATAAGAAGGCGATAACTCCGAATACGATGAAAAAGAATCCGCCAGCCTTTGCCATATACACCGGCAGGATCGGATGGCCAACAACATTCTTCTCGGTTCTACCTGGACCAGGGAACTGCGTGTGCTTCTGATACCAGACCAACATCACGTGGATCGTTATCACCGCTAAGAATGCACCCGGAATCAATAGCACGTGCAGGGTAAAAATTCTCGGCAAGAAGCCAACACCTGGGAAGGCGCCGCCGAATAAAAAGAAGGAAATATACGTTCCAACAAGTGGAATAGCTTGAATAATCGCTGATGTAATGCGCAAGCCAGTACCAGATAGAAGATCATCTGGTAGTGAGTATCCGAAAAGTCCCTCAACAAAACCAAGTGTAAGAAGCAGAATTCCTAGAATCCAGTTGAACTCGCGTGGTTTTCTAAATGCGCCAGTGAAAAATACACGAAGCAGGTGAGCAACAATTGCCGCCATAAATATGTTGGCCGCCCAGTGATGAATTTGTCGCATCAATAATCCGCCACGTACTTCAAAAGAGATATCCAAAGTTGAGGCGTACGCTGCCGACATCTTGATGCCCTTAAGCGGCTCGTAGACACCTTCATAGATGACGTCGCGCTGTGATGGATCAAACCACAGAGTTAGGAATGTTCCAGAAAGCAGCAAAATAACAAATGAGTACATACAGACTTCACCAAGCATAAAGGACCAGTGATCGGGGAAGACTTTATTGAGTGACTTCTTTACCCAACCAGCAGCGCCTATTCGCTCATCAACAAAGTTGGCGGCATTACCAAGTCGCTTCTCGGCAGTTGTCATTGTGAATTACGCTCCCAATAGCTAGGTCCGACTGATTCATTAAATGGTGCACGTGCAATTAAATAACCTTCTTCATCGACAGTGATGTCGAGTTGTGGCAAAGGCCTGGCCGCTGGTCCGAAAATAACTTTTGCCCCACGAGTTACATCAAATGTCGATTGATGGCATGGGCACAACAGATGCTTTGTGGTTTGCTCATATAAAGCAACCGCGCAGCCCATGTGTGAACAAATCTTAGAGAAGGCGATGATGCCATCGTGGGTCATCGCTAGTTTCTCAGGGGAGAGTTGGAACTCCTCTGCACGAATGCGTATCAAAAGAACAGGATCCTTAGCGATATCACTGAGCAAGCGTTCGGTCTCATCCGGCATTTCTGGAAGCGTTTGCACTACTGCACCAACTTCAAGATCAGATGCCAAAATAGGTCGATTACCAGGATCTGTAACGAGGCGTGTTCCCGCTTTCCAGTTGGTTGTCTCTAGTTGTTTTTTAGGAAGGGGACCTAGATCGCGAAGGAGCAGAACGGGCGGGAGGGCAAATAGACCGAGCGAGAAGCCAAGGGAGCGCTTAATTAAACTTCTGCGACCAAGTTTGACTTCAGCAGCGGCGTGTTTTACGGTTTTTACTAACTCATCACGATCTTCATCAGAGGATCTAAACTCATGGCGATGATTAATAACTTCAGTTTCTGGCATAAGTTTTTTAGCCCAATGAATAGCGCCCAAACCGAGAAATAAGAGTGAGAAAGACATGCCAAGACCTAAACCAAGCTGCTGCACATTTTGACTTCCCATAACAGGAATGAAAACAAATACATCACTGGCAATAAATACATATGAATAGATGAGCAATAGAGATGAAACGCCAGAGAGCCCAAAGAGAATTGCGACTTGTTGCTCAGCGCGCTTTTCAGCTTTTGGATCAATATCTGCATTACGCATTACATGCGGGGCAGGTCCAGGATCTTGCATTGGCTCGATTTCCGTAGACACGTTACTCATCTCGCTTTCGTTGTTAACCAGACAGCAATACCAATGAGCAAACCGATTCCTAAAACCCACGCTAAGAGGCCTTCAGTCACTGGCCCAATTCGACCCATGGTTGCTCCACCTAAGTTAGGTTCGTTCTCGGCAGATTTAATCCATTTAATCAGCGAGAGTTTCTCGGCTGGCGTAATTGTTTTATCACTAAAGACCGGCATTGATTGCGGACCAGTAATGAGTGCTTCGTAAATATATTTTGGCTCCACACCCATAAGTGTTGGTGCGTATTTACCTTGAGTCAAAGCTCCACCTTGTCCAGCAAAGTTATGACACATCGCGCAGTTATTTCTAAACAATTCACCGCCTTCTGCGGTACTTCCATCACGCTCATAGTTCAAGACTGCATCGGTTGGAATGGCGGGCCCAGGTGCAAGTGAAGCTACGTAAGCAGCCAGAGCTGCAGTTTCTTCGGCGTTGTAGACCGGAGCTTTGCGCATAGCTTGAGTGCTCATGTCGGCCATCGGCATTCGTCCAGTTCCAACTTGGAAGTCAACAGACGCTGCACCTACGCCAATCAATGATGGTGCAATAGCGCCGCCTTCTGCATTTAAACCGTGGCACGAAGAGCAGCCTTTTAAGAAAATTTGCCGTCCTTCTTCAATAGCTGACGTGCGTGCAAAGCTGTTAGGTGATTGCGCTACCGTTGCACTGGCAACATTAAAGGTCGTACCAATAGCCAATAGGGCTACAACAAGGAGAAATGGACCAGCAGCTCTATGTCTGCGGTAGCGAGAAAGTCGCTTCACGATGTCTTGTGCCCCTTTACTTAATTAAGTAGATCGCAGAGAAGAGTGCAATCCACACAACATCTACGAAGTGCCAGTAATAAGAAACCACAATCGCTGTAGTCGCCTGACCGTGTGTGAAGCGTCGCGCCTTTGCGACTCGAACAATGACAATAAGAAAGGCAATGAGTCCGCCGGTTACGTGCAAACCATGGAAGCCGGTTGCAATATAAAAAACAGAACCATATGCCGTTGATGAAAGCGTTAAGCCTTCATGGACCAATGATGCATATTCATAAATCTGACCAGCTACGAAAAAGGCACCCATAAGAAATGTTAAAGAGAACCATTCGCGCATTCCCCATTTATTTAGCTGATACATCTTTCCGGTTTTGCGGCTTTGGAAGCGTTCTGCAGCAAAAACACCGAACTGACATGTGACCGAGGAGAGAACCAAGACTGTTGTATTTGCCGCTGCAAATGGAATATTAAGTAGGTGATTGGATTCCAGCCAGATTGTTGGACCTTGAACACCGCGAGTGGTGAAGTAGATTGCGAAAAGAGCGGCAAAGAACATGAGCTCGCTGGAAAGCCAGACAATAGTTCCAACGGCAACGGCGTTAGGACGTGTGATCTTATGGTGGGCCGAAACCGATGTACTGGACATGGGCGTGATTATTCCCTAAAACCCTCGCGCTGTCCTGCAGCAACCTGCGTATCGAGTGCGCCGTGACCCGAATTTGGCATGAAACACGTCACTCTAAAAACACCGACTAACTGGCTTGGGAGTTTGCCCTTTAACGCTTTAGAATTGAACACATGAGCGAGTCAATTACAAAAAAGCAGATCCTGGTCTATTCCCATGACTCCTCAACTAGGTCGAGCGTCATTGCCGCACTCGGCCGCAAAGTTGCCTCCGATATTGCAGAGCACGTAGTCCATGAATTTGCTACAGGTGCAGCTCTGCGAGCGTATGTCGATTCACACAGCGATATAGATTTATTTATTCTCGATGGAGAAGCCAGTCCTGAAGGTGGAATGGGAATAGCGCGCCAGCTAAAGGATGAAGTTTTTAACTGCCCACCCGTTCTCTTGATTACTGGTCGTGTTCAAGATTCCTGGTTAGCTGCATGGTCATTAGCTGAAGCCTCCGTCGTCCACCCTATTGATCCATTTACTTTGGCAAACAGCGCGGCTCAATTACTGCGCGGCGTCAATCTAGCTACTGCTTAACGTGTCTGTATGTCAGACCAAGAATGGGCGCGCCACTTAACTACTTTAGATAGGGGCCTTGATCTCCTTACACCTGACGTCCAATGGTGCATGCGTGAAATTCTTGAAGGTCACGCCGACATAGAACGCATCAAGCAGTTTTTACTGGCGCTCAAAAATAAAGGGGAGACCGCGGAAGAGGTGGGGGCCTTAATCGCCCAAATGCACGAACACGCTGCCCCAATAACTATTTCTGAAAGAGCGGTAGACACGGTAGGAACCGGAGGCGATGGCGCACACACAATAAATATTTCTACTACTGCAGCGATTATTGCAGCGGCCGCTGGTGCAAAAGTTATCAAACACGGTAATCGCGCAGCTTCATCTAAATCTGGCTCCGCCGATTTATTGGAAGCTTTAGGCGTATGTATAACTCTTGATGGCAAAGGCGTTGAAAAGAGTTTTGCGCAGTTAGGAATCGGCTTTTGTTTCGCACCCGTGTTCCATCCTGCGATGCGCTTTGCAGCTCCCGCACGTAAAGAGTTAGGAGTCCCTACTGTATTTAATATTTTGGGACCACTTGCTAATCCCGCTAAGCCACAAGCTGCTGCAATAGGCGTTGCTAACGATCGGATGCATTTAGTGATGGCACAAGTGTTGGGAGATCGCGGCGTAGATGGCTTTGTTTTCCGTGGCGATGATGGACTCGATGAGATAACACTTGCAACAACCACATCCGTATTAACTATTGGTCAAGGTGAAATTAGAAGTGACCTCATTGATCCTCTCGATTTCTCAATTGATCGGGCTCCAATTTCTGCATTGGCTGGGGGAGATGCAAACGAAAATGCGAGAATTACTACTGCGATTTTTGCTGGTGAAAGAGGTGC
Organism: Actinomycetota bacterium; assembly: GCA_009701185.1. Lineage (GTDB taxonomy): Bacteria > Actinomycetota > Actinomycetes > Nanopelagicales > Nanopelagicaceae > Planktophila. The sequence continues at coordinate 20,294 of WLKQ01000019.1, forward strand.
GCCTCGGGATGCAGTGGTCCTTAATGCTGCAGCAGCAATCGCTGCCTACGATGGACAATTTGAACTGAGCGTGCACGATCGAATGTCACATGGTGTCGAAAAAGCAATTAAAGCTATTGATTCTGGCGCCGCCTCTATTTTGTTAGCAAAATGGGCGCAACTTTCTCAGAGTTTGTCGTAACCTTTCGCTATGGCAGTTGAAACAGCACCCCCAGGTTGGATGCAAGATTGGTCAGCATCTGGAAGTGGTAAGAATGCACGAATCGGAATTCTTTTAGTTCATGGCTTCACAGGAGCCCCACCATCGATGCGTCCATGGGGCGAGTTCTTTTTATCTAAGGGTTACACCGTGAGAATTCCACTTTTGCCTGGCCATGGAACAAAACCGGAGGACCTCAATAAAGTGAAATGGCCAGAGTGGCCCGCTAAAGTCCAATCTGAACTGGAAGAGTTATTTAAAAGCTGCGATCAAGTCTTTATTTGTGGTTTATCAATGGGCGGCGGAACAACTCTGTACGTGACTGAAAATAATAATGAGCGTTTGAGCGGAATTATTTTGGTCAATCCCATGATTCACGTGCCTTTTATATCAGCCCCTGTGGGATATCTTTTATCGCGCTTTCAAAAACTGCGCACATCAGTTGGCAATGACATCAAACGTCCAGGCATTACTGAACATGGCTACGACGCTTTGCCTACTCGTGGAATCCATCAACTGTTGATTATGTTAAAAATTACTCGCAAAAATCTTGGGAAAGTTACAGTTCCTGTGCAACTTTTCCATAGCGTCGAAGACCATACGTTGCCAGTATCAAACACAGAGATCATCATGGCAGGGTTGGGCTCAACAAATAAATCACGTATTGAACTTGTCAATTCGTATCATGTTGCAACTCTGGATTATGACCAGGAGTTAATTTTTCAAAACTCTCTTACCTTTATCGAATCCCTAACAAAGAGATAAGACATATGCGGAGCAACCCTTATCGATGGCTGAAAAGTCTATTTCGTTCACCTCGCGAACCACGCCTTGATCCGCTAGATAATTCTTTTCGAAGAATGCGATTTGGACAGAACGCAAGTGGTGGACTCAATGGCACCTTAGGTCGCCGGCTCGGTAACTATGAAAATCCAACTCCCTTAGATCAAGAGGAGCTATAAATGCTCAATCAAGAAAAACTACTGCTTCACATGGCATGGGCAAATCAACACGTCTTAAAAAAACTAGGTCAGTTAAATGACGAGGATTGGAAACTGCGCTTAACCAAAGATGATTGGACTGTACAAGAACTGGCCAACCACATCGTTCTTGCTGCTGGGGGATATGCACATCGAGTAAGTGGAATTGCAGTCTCAA
>WLKQ01000002.1 GCA_009701185.1 Actinomycetota bacterium
AATGCAACGAGTTCAGGTCTGACTTTGATCTTTAACTTTGGAAAATCGTTGCCGGTGCCTTCAGACCATTTAAAATCGATCTTTTTAAATCCTGGATATTGGCGAGTGTTTTTGATGTACTTTTTAACATCATCCATATGACCGCCGAGTGTGCCGTTGATTCCATGGGGTGAAATAAGAATTCGGCCCTTAATATTGAGTGATTCACATAATGTCTTTTGCCACAATTTAACGGCTTCTGGATCAGAAATCGGCGCAAAGCCGTAGAAGAGAATAACTTTATTAAAGTTCATCTTCGCTAAGCCCTTTCTGCTAGTAACAACGGAGTTAAGTCGTGTGCTTGAAGTTCGTCTGTCCACGAAGGATTTGGTCGGCCAAATCCTTGTGCAATGACAAATGAAGCACGTTCTTGTGGGGTATCTCCGCCATGCCCACCTTCATCGATATGTCCGTGGTCGGTCGTAATAACCACTAACCATGGTTCTTCGGCGCAAGCTCGGGCTTGTACCTCCTCAAGCAGATTCTGCACGTAAGTATCGATTCGCGCAATTGCACCTTTGTATTCATCGCCCACAGCGCCACATGCATGGCCTGCTTCATCGACTCCACAAAAGTAAACGAATGACACATCAGGAGCATGGTTCTTTACTGCATAAATAGCTGCTGCAGCTATTTCGGCATCTACAACGGTGTAACCATAAGTTTCACCATCTCGGACCAATACGCGGTGCCGTAAACCCTTAGCTTGTTCACGGCGCTCATGTATGACTGGGCCATGTCCAACAGGATCCACAAGTGGTGGCCAGCCGGCAGCAGCAAATGTTGTTGTGCTTTGGTCCTGGTAATAAGCACGACTCAACAAATCTGGATTATGTAATAAACGATGACCAGTAAATGAGTTATCACCCACTCCATGCCGATCAATCGTTGTTCCCGTAAGAATTGTTGACCAACTTGGACCAGACCATGTTGGAGGATCAATTGTTATTGTCGTGAAGAAACCTTCAGCCTTAGCCTTTGCAAGAGTAGGGGAGACTTCTAATGCGGTATGGAGATTTAATCCGTCGATACCAATCAGAAGTATTTTGCTCTTCATTTAGGCAATCGCACCAGCAATGGCTGCAGTGTGCGCAGGAGATGATCCACAGCACGAACCAACAATATTGACGCCCATGGCCTTCATTGCAGCTGCATACTTCGCCATCTCTTCTGGCGTTCCATCATAAATAAACTCATCACCTTGAAGTTTTGGCAAACCGGCATTTGATTGAGTAATAATGTAAACACCTTCTGGGCGTGCATTAACCATCTCTTGTGCAATAACGGCCATCTCATCGGTTCCGCGACCACAGTTAGCACCGATAATTCGAACGCCAAGGGCTGCAAGATGTGTAACTGCCATTCCCGGCTTAACACCCATCATGGTGCGCAGATTTGTATCAAAACTCATTGTTGCAATAATCGGTAAGCCCGGTGCAACTTCCTTTGCAGCATTTACTGCGGCTTCGACTTCACCAAGATCTGACATGGTTTCAATCAGAATCGCATCGACTCCACCAGCAACTAAACCTTTAATCTGTTCGGCAAAGAGTGCTTGTCCACTCTCTAGCGTCATAGTTCCCATGGGCTCCATCAAATCACCCGATGGACCAATATCGCCCATAACAAAGCAACCTGGATGACGATCTGCTACACGTCGAGCAATCTCTGCACCGGCTTTGTTGAGTTCAAAGATACGGTCATCTAAACCATGCATGGCAAGACGTCCATGAGTTCCACCGAAAGTATTTGTCGTAATAAAACGCGCACCGGCCGCTGCGTAAGCTTCCAGGACTGCCTCAATTTCTTCAGGCTTGTCAACGTTCCATAACTCTGGAGCGCCACCGTCGGTTAAACCTCGGTCCTGCAACATAGTTCCCATTGCGCCATCAGATGCAAGAGTGGCTTTATCAAGGGCATCGTAGATTGCTGACATTATTTTTCTCCTAGTGAGTTAAGAAACGTTTCCAGTTTTTCGTCGTTGAACTCTTCTTCTAATGCAGCGCAAATCTGTGCTGCAAGAACATCAGGGGATTCCGGTGCTTCTACCCAGGGATCGCGATTCCAACCTGCTGTGTAAGCATCGGCATCGATTTCACCAAGTCGCATGGCCGCTTCATCGATTGCTTCTTGAAAACGTGATGCGAGCATGACTTTAATTGTTGTCTCCGCCTGACGAGCAATAACCATTGAGGGGATTTCACGCCAACGCATGATCTGATATTCGCTCATGGAGCAATTCTATAGGGCCAAATCAGCTGAAATTCCCCGACTAGGAAGTACCCTACTTACATGATTAATTTACATTCGGTTGATATGTGGCAACAACTATCGGTAATAATCGATGCCATGATTGCTGCGGTCCTAGGATCTCTTATCGGCTGGGAACGAGACCGAGCAGGTAAATCTGCTGGGCCCAGGACCATGGCGCTCGTTGGTTCGGCATCAGCTGCCATTGTGGCCATTGGCGCCGTGATGGACATTGCAGCTCAATATGGCGATCCGACTCGCGCACTACATGCAATTATCACTGGAATCGGATTCTTAGGTGCTGGCTTAATCTTTACGGATAAACATTCCTCTGGAATCCAAGGAGTAACTACCGCGGCAACCGTATTTTCAACTGCCGCAGTTGGCGTCGCAGTTGGTTTAGGTTTTCAGGTTGTTGGAGCCGGACTTACTATTGTAATTCTAGTTATTCTGCGATCAACCCAAGTGCTTGAAAAATCAATTAATCGAAACGCTTAACGTTTATTGATTTTTAGAACAACGTTTCTATCTTCGGGACGGCCGCTGAGCCAAGAGACATCGTGGGTTGCACCGAGTTCAGTGCGTTTTTGCCATACATTTGCACTTACCGCACGGGAAAGAGCAGCGATATCAACGGGATTTGTGGCATCGTTAAAATTAACTCCACCAGCATGATCAATAACGCTCAAGCCAAAATAAATATCACCGACAGAATCTTTCACGATTTCTATAGTTCGAGATTGCTGTGGCCAATCTGCGTGCGATGCGGTTTCAATCTGCCAAAATCCATGAACTTCTTCTTGTGGGCCAATCCATTGAATGTGATGGCGGTGCTCGTGTCCAGCAAACCAAGCAATCACTTGCGGATATTTCAATAGCATGGCTTGAATCTCTTCTACGCACACACGTCGACCAGTAGGTGCATAACTGTTAAACATCTTGCTCAGTGGATGGTGAGATGCAAGAACTACAAGTCGGTCGGAAATTTTTACTTCATTTTCTAACCAGGCAAACTGCTCTTCATCGAGAGAGCCTTGCCAACCACCAAATTGATTCACGCTATCGATAACAATCAACTTAACTGCACCAATATTTGTGGTGTAGTACATATGTTTATTTTCTATGTGTGTGTGATTAAATCCATGACCATTCGGAAGTCCAGGTGAGGCTAAGTGCATTGCAGCAAATTCACCTCTCTGCACAGCACGACGTTTAATGTCAGCCGTTACGTTGACATAAGGTGCATCAAATGCTTCTGGGTAACCAGCTGGTCCTATCTCTTGGAAACTCGAGAGCATTTCTGCCAGTGAAACGTTTGATGGTAAATCCGAATATCTTTTATCAGCAATCATTGCGGCATTTATTGCTGGTTCTGGTGCAACTGTGCCTTGTAAAAGTGCATCGTGATTTCCGTGTACGGCATACCAAGGAAAGTGAAGACCAGTAGCTTTAAAAGCTTTACGACAAGAGTTTAAAAGATTCGGAACTATTGGGAATCCGTACTTTGAGCGAGCATCATCATCTTCTTTGCCTTCAGGTGTTCCATGCGGATGCCAATAGCGAATGTCGTAGTGTTCAGCTACGTCATCAATAACACCTTCATATCGCGTGATGTCACCTGAATCAGGTTGGAACTCCTGACCATCCAGCAGAGCTAGATACCAATTAACTTCATTGAGCTGTGCGTTATCGGTAGTGTCTCCGGTAATAATCGCACCATCTATTGCATGCCCCGATAGCGGACCGAGCGTAATTTTGTTGAGAGCTTGGACCATCGCTTCAACAACATGGGGAGAGAGCATCGAATGGGGACGATAAGTACCGATGGTTCCGACTTTTTCTCGGATAGGGCTATCAGGATCTGCCCAGCGATCTAAATACTCTGGCCGTGTAGGTGATTGTGCATCACACACATGTAAGTCCGATAAATGGTGCATGAGAAGTAAAGGCGTACTTGTAGTTGGAAATGCATGTCCTATATGAACGTCATCGGGGCTTTCAATAATTTCGCGCCAACCTAACGCATTAGCTTGACCGCGCACATATGCCATAGTCAGTATCCTAGCGTAATGGATTTGAAAAGTACCAGCTTCATCGTCTTAAGTGGTGGTGCAAGTTCGCGCTTTGGCTCAGATAAATCAAAGGCTCTTATTCAAGGACGCTCGCTTATTTCTCGAATTCTTGAATCGATTCCCGATGAGATCGACGTAATTATTGTTGGGCCCGATCCTGGCATTCAATCGCACGCATATCGTTGCATCCAAGAGTCTCCACAAGGTGGCGGACCTGTTGCTGGATTTAAAGCAGGAATTGAAATCTGCCAAAGCGACATCGTTGCATTGGTAGCTACCGACATGCCATTTGCAGTCAAACACATACTCAATCTCATCAACGTGATGGATTCTGATTCAGTGATGTACATAGACGACGAGGGCTTCAGAGCGCCATTGGCCGCTGTTTATCGGGTTGAAGCAGTCAGGAATGCTTTCAACATTTTGGGAAACATTGAAGGACGCTCGATGAAGGAATTTATCTCACATCTAGATATCGTAGAGATTGCGATGAATGCTGACGTAGCTCACTCAATGAGAGATATTGATACTCCTGCAGATCTTGAGATTGCCATCGCTTTTGCCGATGAATTAATGGATAATCCTCCTTTATGAGCGCACTCGTGGAAGGTAGTTGGGATGATGCTCGCGCAATAGCGGCAACAACATTTAAGAGTTTGCCCAGTGAAACGATCGCAATCAGCAATAGTCTAGGTCGCACACTTGCAGTTGATGCACGTGCCTTATGTGATTTACCAACGTATGCCACCTCTGCAATGGATGGTTATGCGGTATCCGGACAAGCCCCATGGAGAATTGTTGGTGAAGTCAAGGCTGGGCTTCCGATGAGGGATGCATTGCAAGAAGGAACTGCTGTAGGAATTGCAACTGGTGCAGTAATTCCAATTAATACTTTTGGAGTTATTCGTTGGGAGACTGCCCAAGTTAACGGTGAAATTCTCGAGGGTGATGTAATTGCAGATCAAGATATTCGACCAGCAGCCCATGAGTGCACGATAGGAGATGTACTAATTAGTGCTGGAACATCACTGAATCCAGCAATGATCGGCTTGCTAGCTGCTGCTGGTTTAGACACAGTGCAGGTCATTAGAAAACCTAAAGTTGCACTTGTCTTACTAGGTGATGAAATTCAGCTCACCGGCATACCAAGTGAAGGATTAGTGCGCGATGCTCTAGGACCGCAACTTCCGGGTTGGTTAGAAAAGCTTGGATGCGAGATTATTAGCACGCACTATATTTCTGATGAGCTCGAGCTTGTGGTTGAGTCTCTACAAAAAGCGCGTGCAACTGCAGACATCATTATTACAACTGGCGGCACTGCCCAAGGTCCACGCGATTACTTACACAGTGCATTAGAGCGACTGAATGCAAATATATTGGTTGATACCGTGGCTGTGCGTCCGGGCCATCCCATGCTTTTAGCCGATATTGATGGGCATGCACTTTTTGGTTTACCGGGAAATCCGCAATCTGCAATCGTTGCCCTCATATCGCTTGGTCAACCAGTTATTGATTCAATGCTTGGAAAACCTGACCAGGAGTTACAGATAGTCAAGACGCATGATGAGTTAACTGCGCCGCCTGATTTCACACGCCTGATCATTGGTAACGTAATAAATGGAGAGTTTCATGTCGCGCCTTATTTGGGCTCAGCAATGTTACGCGGTTTGGCTCAGTCCACTGGATTTGCAGTAGTAACGACAAGGCTTACCAGTCCTGGTCAAAGCGTTCGTTGGCTATCACTGCCGTAGGCAATTAGAATCCACGGCATGAGTGATGGACTAACGCATCTAAATAATCAGGGACAAGCCAACATGGTCGATGTCACCGGTCGCGACATCACAGTGCGTACCGCACAGACATCAGCAAAAGTTAATTTATCGGCGCATGTAGTCGATCTACTCCGTGATGGCACGACTCCAAAAGGGGACGTCCTATCTACTGCCCGTATTGCAGGAATCATGGCAGCTAAGAAAACTAGTGAATTAATTCCACTATGCCATCCGATAGCAATAAATAAGATCGCGTTGGAGTTGAAGATTGTTGATTCTGGTGTTGCCATTAGCGCTGAAGTGATCACATCAGACCGTACTGGGGTAGAGATGGAAGCCCTCACTGCAGTGAGTGTTGCTGGTTTAACTATTATCGATATGGTTAAAGCTCTAGATCCGCAGGCTTCAATAACCGATATTCGTATGGATTCAAAATCTGGTGGGAAGAATGGCGATTGGAAACGCGCGTGAATCAACGCAATGCAGTAGTTATTACGGCAAGCAACCGGGCATCGAAAGGTGTGTATCTAGACCTCAGCGGCGCATCATTGCGCGATGGCCTAACAAATCTGGGCTACAACACAACTGGGCCAATAATTGTTGCCGATGATATTGAGGCGATAAGTCAAGAACTAATTAAAGCTCTTGCTCAGAAAGTAAGACTGATAGTCACAACGGGTGGCACTGGAATTTCTCCAACAGATATCACACCAGAGGCAACAGCTCCATTTATCGAAAAGTTGATACCAGGTTTTTCTGAAGCTCTGCGTGCATATTCGCGCGACAAGATAGCAACAAGTGATTTGACCCGAGGCTTAGCAGGCACATGTGGTCAGACGTTGATTATTAATCTTCCGGGATCTCAAGGCGCAGTTAAAGATGGGCTTGTCATCATTGAACGTTTAGCTGGACATATTTTAGATCAATTAGATGGCCTGGATCATTGATGGCAGAGGTAGTTTGTGCAGTTGTTACGAGCGAACTAGTTGAAATCAACAACTTAGCTGCCCTTGTAAAAGATGATAGTTGCGGTGCGGTTGTTACATTTACTGGAGATGTAAGAAATCATGATGATGGCAAAGAGGTGCAGCAATTAACGTATGAGATTCACCCAACTGCTGCACAAGAGATCACGAGAATTACCCAGTCCGTCAGCGATAGCTTCGATGTAGTTAAAGTCGCAGTCGCCCATCGGTTTGGTGATATTCCCATTGGAGAGAGTGCATTCGCGGTTGCGGTTTCAGCCCATCATCGTGAAAGCGCCTTCGACGCTTGCCAAGCTTTAGTAAATGCAGTCAAAGCCGAGCTACCTATTTGGAAACACCAAGTTTTCACCGATGGCAGCGATGAGTGGGTGAATACCGCATGAGCGTGCTTATAGATACGTACGGTCGCACGCATCGTAATCTTCGTGTTTCATTGACTGATCGATGTTCGCTGCGTTGTACCTATTGCATGCCTCATGACTTCGCAGCGTGGTTACCATCTGAGGACTTACTTACTACCGATGAACTACTTTTGATAATCGACGTTGCAGTCAGTCAAGGTATTGATGAAGTTCGATTAACTGGAGGAGAACCTCTTTTACGTCCAGACATTGTAGAGATTGTCGAACGCATAGCTGGTCTACCTAATGCTCCTCGCTTAACTCTGACAACAAATGGAATCCGATTACCCGATTTGGCGGCACCGCTTGCTAAAGCCGGACTCAATCGCATCAATGTCAGTTTAGATACGTTAAGCCGTGAGCGATTTAAAACTCTGACTTATCGTGATCGCTTTGACGACGTGATCCGAGGTTTGCAAGCTGCTACGCACGCCGGTTTATTTCCAGTAAAAGTTAACTCCGTCTTACTAAAAGATGTGAATGATGATGAAGCTCCAGCACTATTACAGTGGGCGTTAGAGAATAATTATTCACTTCGCTTTATTGAGCAAATGCCTTTAGATGCAGGTGGAATCTGGGACCGGACGACTTTGATTACCGCAGATGAAATCTATGCTTCGCTATCGCAACACTATGCACTTACACCAGTTGATGGACGCGGTTCAGCACCTGCTGAAGAGTTCTACATAAATGGCACTAAAGCTACGGTTGGAATCATTGGAAGTGTTACGCGACCTTTTTGTGGTGCCTGTGATCGAATTCGATTGACATCAGATGGACAACTTCGTTCGTGCCTATTTTCAATCACTGAAACCGATGTTCGCACAGTTTTGAGAGATACATCAAAGAGCACAGCGAACAAGCGTGAAGAAATAGCGGCCCGCTTTACAAAGACGGTTTTCGAGAAGCTGCCGGGGCATGGAATCAACGATCCAAGCTTCATCGCACCACCTCGCCCAATGTCTGCAATTGGCGGCTAGCCACCCGCAAATCGAGGTAAAACATCTATAACGCTGCCATCTGTAACAAAGACAGTGTCATCATGCACCACGACTGAATCCACTAAAAAACTGCATTGAGATACAACATGTGCAAGGAGTGGGTTTGAAGCACACGCCGATTCTAGAATCTGACGCAATGGTGCAGGCTCACACACTGCGCTATCAGTACCTGCAGCGGCGCGGGCAGCTGCAAAGTATCTGATGTGGACCCCATTACTCATATACGCATTGTATGGTTAAGCCATGCTTGAGTACATCGTCATCTTCCTTGTCGGAATCCTTGTCGGCGCCATCAACGGTTTAGCAGGAGGCGGATCCGTAATCTCTTACCCTGTTTTACTTGCAACGGGGATGTCGCCCGTCAGTGCAGCCATTTCAAATGCATTAGGTGTGACACCAGCAAACTTCTTCGCCTTAATCTCAGTTCGCCATCAGTTACGTGAGTTTTTTCATGAGTATAAGAAACTTATTTATATTTCAATTCTCGGTTCAGTCACGGGCGCATTTCTCTTATTAAATGTACCGCCAGGTGTCTTTGAAAAGATGGTCCCATTTTTACTTCTTTTTGCCAGCTTTTCCTTTTTGATAAAGGCCAAACCTATTCGCGGTGCTCGTCATGATTTGTGGGAAAAGATTGGTATTGCAGCCAGTGGGTTGTACTGCGGATACTTTGGCCCGGGCCAAGGAGTAATGGTGCTGGCAGTTTTGGCGCGTGATGCTCGTAGAGATCCTAAGAGACTTAATACGGCCAAGAACTTTGTTGTCGGCTGCACCTCTTTACTATCAAATATCGTCTATCTCTTCAGCGGCCGAGCTGTCTGGCCAGCAGTGATCTCACTCTTAGTAGGTGCCAGCATCGGAGGAACCTATGGGGGACGATATGCGGCCAGGATGCCGGCGACCCTATATCGCGCCCTCATCACCACTGTTGGTTTTGGCGCCTCCTTATGGCTATTCTGGAAGTACTACTTGGCCTAAGAGCGTCTATATCAATCGATATACGACTGATATATCATCATCCACGTGAGCCACGCTATCCACATCCTGAGCAGGCAGTCGACCTCGTTGTCGGAGGAGGCCTATAGCCGCATCCGTTCCATGATCATCACGCTGGAGCTAGTCCCAGGTTCTCTCATTAGCGAAAGTGTTTTAATGTCAAAGCTTGGTTTTGGACGAACCCCAATTCGTGAAGCGTTGCGCTCGCTAGCAGATGAAAAATTAGTTGAGGTCTATCCGCGCAGAGGCATGTTCGTCTCAAGCGTGGATGTTCAAAATCTTTCAGCACTTTCTGAGATTCGGGCAGTTTTAGAGATTAAGGCCGCTGAATTAGCTGCTGAACGGTCCACCCAAGCAGATCATGTCATTACAAGGGCGTTGATCGCTGAAATTAATAGCATCAAAGGTGATGTTGATATGGCCACATTGATTGGACTTGATCAACGTATCCATCACCATATCTATCAATGTACGCACAATGAATTTTTAGCTGCCGCATTAGATAACTATTACGCACATGCGCTTCGAATTTGGTTTCTAGCACTTGATCGTGTCGCTGGATTAACTGAAGCAATCATTGAACATCGTGCACTGTTAGAGGCAATTTCTAGTAGTGATTCGAAAGCTGCAGGTAAAGCAATGCACGATCACGTTGAAGGTTTTGAAACGTCTATACGTAAGTCTTTATAACCACCACTAAAGAACGAGGATAAGAGATATGAGTAAGTTACCGGCAAAGGCAAAGTGCGTTGTTATTGGCGCAGGAATCGTCGGAAATGGCATGGTCTATCATCTTGCCAAATTAGGCTGGACGGATATCGTACAAATCGATAAAGGTCCTTTGCCTAACCCTGGAGGCTCTACCGGTCACGCATCTAACTTTATTTTCCCAGTTGATCACTCTAAAGAGATGACTGCCATTACTGCCGAAAGTATGCGCCAATATAAAGAGTGGGGAACATTCACTGAAACTGGTGGCATCGAAGTTGCTCGATCACAGGAGCGTATGCAAGAGCTTGCACGACGAATTACATCTGCAAAGTCATGGGGAATCGATGGTGGTCGCATCCTGACGCCTGCAGAAGTTAAAGAGTTAGTGCCCTACATTGATGAAACCGTGATTGTTGGAGGTTATTACCAGCCAACAGTAGGCGTCGTTGACTCACTTCGTACTGGCACTTTGATGCGTGAGGCGGCGGCAGAAATGGGCGCAGCTCAATCTTTTGCAAATATTGAAGTTCTAGATATTACGGTAACAAATGGTCGGGTATCAAGTGTTGTTACCGATCAAGGAACAATCGATGCGGAATATGTAGTCATTGCAACTGGATGTTGGTCACCAAAGTTAGCGGCAATGGCTGGCGCACATATTCCGCTTACTCCTGCAGTTCACCAAATGAAAGATATTGGACCTGTTCCATTCTTTGCTGGGACTAAAGGCGATATTGAATGGCCGATCGTGCGCGATATGGATGTTTTCATGTACGAGCGTCAACATGGAACTGGTTTAGAAATCGGTTCTTATGCACACCGTCCAATTCTTTACACTCCAGATGATTTGCCATCGAATGCAACTGCAGCGCTTTCACCAACAGAGTTTGCATTCACTCAAGCAGATTTTGACATTCAAGATGAGCATGCTTACGAATTAATGCCATCAATTGTTGGTGATGAAAATGTTCGAGAGAAGTATGCAATCAATGGAATTCTTTCTTACACACCAGATGGAATGCCGATTCTTGGCGAGACTCCTGAAGTCAAGGGCCTGTGGTCGGTTGCCGCAGTTTGGATCAAAGAAGGCCCAGGAACATCAAAGTCGGTTGCCCAATGGATGGTGCTGGGGGATTCAGAGATTGATCTGCACGCATCAAATATTGCGCGCTTCCATGAGCACCAGAAAGCTCAGTTCCATATCAAGTCCCGTGTTGATGAGAGTTTCAATAAGACATACGGAATCGTTCACCCTCTTGAGCAGTATGCATCTAATCGAAATGTACGCCTTTCCCCATTCTATGAAGCCGAGAAAGAGTTAGGCGCAGTTTTCTATGAGACCGCTGGTTGGGAGCGTCCATTTTGGTATGAGAGCAATAAGGGCTTAGTCGAAAAGTTTGGCGACAAAGTTATGCCACGCGCAGCTGAATGGGAATCGCGTTGGTGGTCACCAATTATTAATGCAGAGCACCTACAAATGCGTGAAACCGCTGGAATCGTTGACCTATCAGCCTTCACCCTCTTTGACATCACTGGGCCATCAGCGTTAGCCGTTGTACAAAAAGCTGCGCTGCGCCAGATGGATGTTGCAGTTGGTCGCGTGGTTTACACGCCCATACTTGGTCCTAACGGTGGCTTTAAATCCGATTTAACCATTATGCGTCTAGACACCAATCACTTCCGTGTTGTCACTGGTGGTGCACATGGAATGGCAGATAAGAAGTGGTTTAGTGACTTATTGCCAGCAGATGGCTCTGCACAAATCTCAGATCTAACATCGAGCTACACAACTATTGGCATGTGGGGTCCAAAGGCGCGCGAGATTATCCAAGCAATCACATCGACCGATATGAGTGGTGAAGCTTTTAAATTCAGCAACTGTAAAGTAATTGAGGTTGGGCCACTACGTGTATTAGCTTCTCGAATTTCTTATGTAGGTGATCTTGGTTGGGAGTTCTATATTCCAATCGAGCAAGGTGCCAAGTTGTGGCAGATGCTGTGGGAGTCAGGAAAGAAGCACGAGATGATTCCAGTTGGTATTGGTGTCTATGGAACAACCGGTCGTTTAGAAAAGTGCTATCGAGCATATGGACCAGAGCTTGAAACGGAATACAACGTGGTGGAAGCTGGAATGCAATCACCAAAGCTAAAAGAGGCTGACTTTATTGGAAAAGATGCCCACGTAAAGCATCGCAGTGAAACTCCGGTGACTTTATTGTGCACACTCTTTGTTGATGATCACACATCGTCAACTGGTGTTAAGCGATACATGATGGGTAATGAACCAATTTTGACTCTAGATAAACAACCTATTGTTGATTCACATGGTCGCCGTTCGTATGTAACAAGCGCTGGCTCTGCACCTTCACTAGGCAAGCACATCTTGATGACGTATCTGCCGACCGAGTTAGCAGTTGCTGGAAATAAATTCATCGTTGAATATTTAGGTGAGCACTATCCATGTTCAGTCGCCCAAGTAGGTGCAACACCAGTATTTGACGCTACTAACGAACGGATTCTGGCCTAATGGACGTATTGGTTTGCTTGAAGCGGGTTCCATTAGCAGGTGGAACTCTTATCTTGACGCCTGATTCGCGGGATATTGAAACTAAGCATTTGGGTTTTGGTATCAGTCCACACGAGGAAAACGCCGTAGAAGCCGGGGTCCAGTTAGTTGAGCAAATGGGTGGAACGCTCACTTTGCTTACCCTTGGACCAAGTGATGCTGAAGAACAACTTCGTTCACAGCTTGCTATTGGTGCAACTCGAGCAGTACTTATCGAAACTGATGGACAAGAGTGGGATCCTCAAGGAACTGCCGCAGCACTCGTTGATGCCATTAATGCTGAAGAGACAAAGTTCGATTTAATTATCTTTGGAGCAGAGTCAGCAGATAGTGCTGGTTATCAGATTCACATTCGTGTAGCACATGCACTGAATCGCCCAATTGTGACCAATGTTAAATCAATGAAAATAGAAAATGGCGTTGCAAGTTGCGAACGAGTAGTAACAACAGGGCGTGAACACTATGAAGCACCGCTTCCAGCAATTGTCACAGTTCGAGATGGATTAAATATTCCGCGCTATCCATCAGTCCCTGGTCGCATGCAAGCTCGTAAGAAAATTGTAGATATGAAAAAAGCTGAACCCCGCGTACCCAAGCTTGAGAAAGTTACATTGGCGCTAGCGCCATCTAAAGATAAGGGTGCAGAAATTTTAGGAAAAGGTGCCGAAGCGGTACCAGCCTTAGTTGATGTCTTAAAGCAGATTGGAGCCTTCTAGTGATTCTGGTTCTGATCGATCACGATCGCGGTGTCATAGATCCGTTGTCCTTACGTGCACTTACTGCAGCACGCAAGCTAGGCCAGGATATTGAGGCTGCAGTTATTGGTAGTGATGGTGCCGGTCTTGTCGCTATCGCTGGCGAATACGGCGCCAAGGTTTTACATGTTGCTGCTCACTCTGCAATTACTGATTACACACCTATGGCATCGGGTCGGGCGCTGAAAGATTTAGTTGAAAAACTGAAGCCCGCTGCAGTAATAGCTGCAGGAAGCCCCCGCGGAAATGAGCAATTAGCTCACCTTGCTGCCTTCCTAGATATTCCAATGGCCGCTGAATGTTCAGAGATCACACTCGGAAATCCTCACCATGTGTTGCGGGCACGTTGGGCAGGCAATCTCATTGAATCGGCAAATGTTCACTCTGATCTATTGGTCGCAACAGTGCTCAGCTTCTCTATTGAGTCCGAGTCGGTCAATGGCTCGCCGGCAAGCATTGTTGAATTTTCTCCAAACCTAGAGCCTGCAGATTCAGTAGTAAAAATCTTAAGTCGCGACTCTGGTGAATCTAAAGGGGGAGTCACATTAAGTGATGCCAAAGTCATCGTCTCTGGTGGTCGCGGTGTTGGTGGTCCAGATGGTTTTGGAAACTTAGAAGAGTTGGCTGCATTACTCGAAGGCACAGTTGGATGTTCACGAGTTGTAACAAGTTCAGGGTGGCGACCACATGCTGAGCAAGTGGGGCAGACTGGAACAAAAGTTGCGCCAGATCTTTACATTGCCGCTGGAATCTCAGGTGCGATGCAACATATTGCTGGAATGAAGAACAGTAAAACTATCGTAGTTATTAATACCGATCCAGAAGCACCAATTTTACGTTATGCCGATTATGCAATTATCGGAGATTTACACCAAGTTATACCCGCGCTTACAAGCGCCATACGTCAGGCTAAGGGATAAACATGTCAGATATCGAGATCGCACAAGCCGCAACCATGAAGCCAATCAATGAGATCGGTGCATCACTTGGAATCGACGTCGAGAACCTTGAAGCCTATGGCAAGTACAAAGCAAAGGTGAATCTGAAGTATTTAACATCTCTGCCAGAGCGCAAAAACTCTAAGTTAATTTTAGTCACCGCGATTAGCCCAACACCTGCAGGTGAAGGTAAGACAACAACGACTGTTGGACTTGGCGATGCACTTCGCCATATTGGCAAGAATGCAATGATCGCACTTCGAGAACCTTCCCTTGGTCCAGTCTTTGGAATGAAAGGCGGAGCAGCTGGCGGCGGGTATGCCCAAGTTGTGCCAATGGAGGATATAAACCTGCATTTTACGGGGGATTTCAACGCAATTGCTTTAGCTAATAACTTATTGGCAGCTTTAGTTGATAACCACATCCATCATGGCAATGAGTTAGCAATTGATATTCGACGAGTCACTTGGAAGCGCGTGATTGATATGAATGACCGTGCACTTCGCGAGATTATTCAATCTATTGGAGGAGTGGGTAATGGATATCCACGAAGTGATGGCTTTGATATTGTCGTAGCGTCAGAGATTATGGCTATTTTTTGTCTAGCGACATCGATTGAGGATATGAAAGAGAAGATTGGAAAGATTGTCGTGGGTTATAAGCGCGATAAGAGCCCCGTTCTTGCTAGCGATCTCAATGCCCAAGGTGCAATGACAGTTATTTTAAAAGATGCTTTTCAGCCTAATTTGGTCCAGACTTTGGAAAACACGCCAGCATTTATTCACGGTGGTCCATTTGCAAATATTGCACACGGATGTAACTCGGTTGTTGCGACTACATCGGCGATGAAATTAGCAGACTATGTTGTTACTGAAGCGGGATTCGGCGCTGATCTAGGTGCTGAGAAGTTTATTGATATTAAATGCCGTAAATCTGGCCTTCGCCCATCTGCCTGTGTTCTTGTTGCAACGATACGCGCTTTGAAGTATCACGGTGGAGCAGACTTAAAGACAATCACTGATGAAAATCTGCCGGCCCTTGAAGCTGGTTTAGTTAATCTTGAGCGACATATTCACAACATAAAAAATGTCTATAACTTGCCGTTAGTAGTCTCGATTAACAACTTCACGAGTGATACCGCAGCTGAAGTTGAACTTCTTCGCACACGAGTAGAAGCTCTTGGCGTGAAGATTGTTCTAGCTACTCACTGGGCTGATGGTGGTAAGGGTGCTGCAGATTTAGCTCATGTTGTCGTGGAACTGTGTGAGCAACCACAGGAGATGACCTTCGTCTATGAAGATGAACAAAGTTTGTGGGAGAAAATAACCTCCGTTGCCACCAAGGTATATGGTGCAAAGGAAGTGACGGCCGATGCCAAGATTCGACTCAAACTCAAAGAGTTAGAAGTCGCTGGTTATGGCCATTTCCCAATCTGTGTAGCTAAAACTCAGTACTCTTTTAGTACCGATGCTGCACTTCGTGGAGCTCCTTCTGGTCATTCGCTCAATATTCGCGAAGTAAAACTCTCGGCCGGTGCAGAATTTATTGTCATGATCTGCGGTGAGATTATGACGATGCCTGGACTACCTAAAGTTCCAGCTGCCGAACGCATTGATTACATCGATGGAAAGGTCGTAGGTCTTTTCTAATGAAGTATTCACCATGGTCACAAGATGCAGCACGGCTGCTTCTTGCGACTCTGCGTGATGAAAAGGGACCTGTTCTGATGGCTCTGCAGTTGATGCAGAATGAGTTTGGTTATGTTCATTCTGAGTGCGTTCCATTGATTGCTAATTTCTTTAATATTTCACGCGCTGAAGTTCATGGAGTACTAACTTTTTATCATGACCTTCGCATAACACCACCGGGTGAGCATCAGATTTCACTATGTGTTGCCGAAGCCTGCCAAGCCGTGGGTGCGCGCGATTTAGAGAAGAAAGTAAAAGCGAAGTTTCCTGATGAAGCGACCGATAGTTACTGCTTTGGTAACTGCGCACTTGGACCTGCAGTGATGGTAGATGGCGTCTTAATTGGACGAGCTACGTTATCTAAAATTGAAGAGGCACGTCGATGAGAGTCTTTGTGCCAGGTGATAGCGCAGCAGTATCAATCGGTGCCAATGACGTTGCGGCGGCAATCACACGCATCGATCCATCGTTAGTGATTGTCCGAAATGGCTCACGTGGTGCACTGTGGCTAGAGACCCTTGTTGAAGTTGAAACCGATAATGGACGAATCGCTTATGGTCCAGTGACAGCAGAAAGTGTGCAATCACTCTTTGATGCAGATTTCCTGCATGGTGGATCTCATCCACTTGCATTGGGTAAAACCGATGAGATTAAATGGCTAGCTTCACAAGAGCGTGTGACTTTTGCTCGCGTTGGAGTAATTGATCCTCTATCAATTCAGGATTACCGTCAGCACGGTGGCTTAGTGGGTTTAACTGCAGCGCTTGCACAATCCAGTGATTCGATAATTAATGAGGTCACTGAATCGGGCTTGCGGGGACGTGGCGGGGCAGGCTTTCCAGCGGGTATCAAATGGAAGACCGTAGCCCAGACGACATCGGTGCAGAAATATATATGTTGCAACGCCGATGAGGGAGACAGTGGAACCTTTGCCGATCGCATGCTGATTGAAGGTGACCCATTCACACTTATCGAAGGAATGACGATCGCGGCAATTGCTGTAGGTGCTAGTCAGGGCATAGTTTATTTACGCTCGGAATATCCTCACGCAATAGAGATTTTGCAAAAGGCGATAGAAATTGCCAGAGCATCTGATTGGCTTGGGAATAGTGTTTTAGGAAGTGTGCACGCCTTTGATATCCAGATCCGTATTGGCGCTGGTTCATATGTATGTGGTGAAGAAACGGCGATGCTTGAAAGTATTGAAGGCAAACGTGGCGTTGTGCGTGCTAAGCCACCTTTGCCCGCTATTGAAGGTCTTTTTGGTCAACCAACTGTTATTAACAACGTCCTTACATTGTCTACAGTACCAATGGTTTTAGCTCAAGGAGCAGCTGCTTATAAAGCGCGCGGAGTAGGTCGCTCATTAGGAACTCAAGTATTTCAATTAGGTGGAAATATTGCTCGTGGTGGCATTATTGAAAAATCTTTTGGCATCACTTTAAGAGAGTTAATCGAAACCTATGGTGGTGGAACATTAAGTAGTAGACCACTCAGGGCAGTACAAATCGGTGGACCATTAGGAGCCTACTTTTCAACCGAACAGTTTGAAACATCGATGGATTATGAATCCTTGATTGCCGCTGGCGGCATGCTTGGCCATGGCGGTGTTGTTGTCTTTGATGACACAGTTGATTTAGCAGTTCAAGCAAAGTTTGCGATGGAGTTTTGCGCACTTGAATCCTGCGGTAAATGCACCCCATGTCGCATTGGTTCAACACGTGGTGCTGAAACAATTGATTTGATTATTCAAGGCGTTCGAGTTGATGAGAACAAAAAGCTTTTGTTAGATCTATGTGAGGTAATGACCGATGGCTCGCTGTGTGCCATGGGTGGTTTAACGCCAATGCCGGTAAAGAGCGCGATGGTAAATTTCCCATCGGATTTCTTAGGAGCCACGAAATGACCATGGTATTTGAGCCTGATTTTGGTACTCCGGCCAGTGAAAAAACCCAACTGGTCACCTTAGAAATCGACGGCAATGCCATTACGGTTCCCGCCGATACGTCGATTATGCGTGCAGCACTTGTTGCTGGAATCGATATTCCAAAGCTGTGTTCCACTGATCGCCTTAAAGCTTTTGGCTCATGCCGTTTGTGTGTGATTCAAGTAGATGGTCGAAATGGCACACCGTCATCATGTACAACTCCTGTGGCAGATGGCATGAAAGTTTCAACGCAATCAGAGAAGCTTGATCGTATTCGCAGAGGCGTTATGGAGCTGTATTTATCTGATCATCCAGCTGAGTGCGCAACAGGGGATGAGTGTGAAGTTCATGGAGTCGCAAAAAAGATTGGAATCACGACAAGTCGCTATGCACAAGGTCAGACACACTTAGAGTTAAAGAAAGATGAGTCAAATCCTTACTTCACATTTGATTCAACCGAGTGCATTGTTTGTAATCGATGTGTTCGTGCGTGCGATGAAGTTCAGGGAACTTTCGCACTAACGATCGAGAATCGGGGATTCGAAGCACGGGTTTCATCTTCAGGTACATCATTTATTGAGAGCGAATGCGTTTCATGTGGTGCTTGTGTTCAAGCATGTCCTACAGGAGCTTTAACTGAAAAAACTTTACTGACTATAGGTGCACCTACCTCTTCAGTTATTACCACGTGTGCTTACTGCGGAGTTGGTTGTTCATTTAAAGCTGAGATGCGTGGAGACCAGTTAGTGCGCATGGTGCCATTAAAAGATGGTGGTGCTAATGAGGGACATTCATGCGTTAAGGGCCGCTTTGCTTATGGTTATGCAACACATAGCGACCGAATAACTAAGCCCATGATTCGCAATTCAATCACGGACCCATGGAAAGAAGTTTCTTGGGCAGAGGCAATCTCTTTTGCTGCCGATGGACTCAAGAGGATACAAGCAGAATCAGGGAGAAATGCGATTGGTGGCATTACATCTTCTCGTTGCACTAACGAAGAAGTCTACGTAGTCCAGAAGATGGTTCGAGCGGCCTTTGCTAATAACAACGTCGATACATGTGCGCGCGTGTGCCATTCACCCACCGGGTATGGCTTAGGGCAGACTTTTGGAACCTCTGCTGGAACTCAAGACTTTGAATCTGTAGAACACAGCGATGTCATTATGTTAATTGGCGCTAATCCAACATCTGCCCACCCAGTTTTTGCATCTCGAATGAAGCAGGCTATTCGTAAAGGTGCACAACTCATTGTTATTGATCCTCGTGTGATTGCACTAGTAAGGACTCCAGGAGTAGTTGCCGCCCATCACCTGCAGCTAATGCCAGGTACAAATGTTGCAGTGATTAACGCTTTAGCCCACGTTATTGTCACTGAGGGCTTAGTTAAGCGCGATTTCGTGGATGCTCGCTGTGAAGAGAAATCCTTTAAGGACTGGGAAGCATTTATTTCATTGCCAGAGAACTCACCTGAAGCTCTAGAAGAATCATCGCGTGTACCGGCGCAGGAGATTCGCAAAGCAGCTCGTTTATTTGCTTCGGTCCCTAACGCTTCAATTTATTACGGCCTCGGAGTAACTGAACATAGCCAAGGTTCAACAATGGTGATGGGAATTGCAAACTTGGCAATGGTGACCGGAAATATTGGCCGTAAAGGCGTAGGAGTAAATCCGCTGCGCGGTCAAAATAACGTACAAGGCTCTTGTGACATGGGTTCTTTCCCACATGAGTTGCCAGGCTATCGACACATTTCAAACCCCGATACTCGCAAGATTTATAACGATATGTGGGGCGTTACCTTAGATTCTGAACCAGGAATGCGTATTCCAAATATGTTTGATTCAGCCCTTGCTGGTGAATATCGTGGACTCTACGTGCAAGGTGAAGATATTGCGCAATCAGATCCAAATACTTCACATGTACATGCAGCCTTACGGGCCATGGATATGGTTATTGTGCAGGATTTGTTCCTCAATGAGACTTCAAAGTTTGCTCATGTTTTCTTACCCGGAACTTCGTTTCTAGAAAAAGATGGCACGTTTACCAATGCTGAGCGACGCATCAACCGTGTGCGCCCAGTAATGAAATCTCCAACCGGTAAAAGTGAATTTGAAGTTACCTGTGATTTGGCTACAGCGATGGGATACCCCATGTCCTATGACAATGGCGCGCAAATTATGGATGAGATCGCAGCGACAACCCCAACTTTTTCTGGTGTTTCCTTTAAGAAGCTCGATGAACTGGGCAGTGTGCAGTGGCCATGTAATGATGCAAATCCAGAAGGCACCCCCATGATGCATACCGAGACTTTCATGCGTGGTTTAGGTCAATTTATGCGCACGCCGTACGTTGCTACTGACGAAAAAGCCAATCGTAAGTTCCCACTGCTTTTGACTACAGGCCGCGTTTTAAGTCAGTACAACGTAGGCGCACAAACACGACGTACGGCCAACAATATTTGGCACACCGAAGATATTTTAGATCTGCATGAGTCAGATGCCCAGATGCGTGGAATCGCCGATGGCTCCTGGGTCAAACTTTCAAGCCGTGTTGGCGAAACAATTATGCGTGCTCGAATTACTGATGAAGTCCCAGCAGGTGTTGTGTACACAACTTTCCACTTCCCTGAAAGTGGCGCGAACGTTATTACAACCGATTTTTCAGATTGGGCAACTAACTGTCCTGAATACAAAGTAACTGCGGTTGAGATTGCGCCGAGCGCCAAGGGACCAGGTGCCATGGTTGAAACGCACATCGAAGGTGATACGCAGTTGGATTCGATTGTTCGAATGGCAAATCAAATTGCCGCCAACATTCCGGCAAGTGATGCTCCTGAAATCAAAGTTGCACATCACATAGTTCAATTTTGGACTAAGTCCATGATTGAACGCTTACACAAGGATGTGGATAGATCTCAACTCTCACCAATTGTAATTAAGGCGATGGACGTTCTTTTAGTTACGCAATAAAGCCAGTACCTGCGAACTTAATTGCCCATAGCCGACATTCTCAATTTCTAGCGGTAATCCAATTTCTTGTGCTGCTTGATGGGCTAAAACTTTCAGCTCATCTGTCGGTTGTTGAGCTAACCAGATGACTCGTGAGTAATTCTTAAAATAATCATCACGAAGTTCAGGTCTTTTATCTAGCCCAAGCTCAACAATGACGCTACGGTGGAAAGATTTAATTAGGAAATCGGTCAGAAAGTACGTTCCTGCATCCGATTCCATCAACTCTTCTATTTTCGATGTGCCGGCAAAGATGTCATAGCAGTGATTTCCGCCTAAGCGCTTGACGTCATGGGCTTTAATGACCGAATCAAGTGCGCCATATGTTCCACAATCAGCGTAGGCAACGGCACAGTTCGTGTGTTTAACTTTTATCTCAGTCAGTAGAGCATCGACTTCGCCAGCGATTTTCTCAGGTCGGTTGTGCAATAAAGGCGGGAGTGGATAAATGACGGCATCGATAGCGTTTTCGGTGACAATGTCAGCGATATGGGTCGCTAGTGCGCCACACGCCACTATGCCAATACTCATGCTGGAAAAGCTAAGCGATCCACAAATTTGTCGTTGAAATCGGTTCGATCAGAGAGTTCAACGTAATCAATCTCTTCAAGAAGCGCGTTAGCACCATGTCGCTCTTGGGCAGATAGCAAAACCATTTTGGCACCTTCACCGGCAACGTTTCCGGCAGACATAATGCGCATAACGGGTAACTTTGGAACAAGACCGATTTTGATTGCCGATGCAGGGGATAAGTAGGATCCAAAAGAACCAGCAAGAAGTACTTGTTGAACATCAGACTCTGCAACACCAAACTCTTCAAGAAGTAATGCCCAACCCGTAGCTATTGCAGCTTTAGCAAATTGGAGTTCACGAACATCTCGCTGAGTTAAAAAGACACAATCACTTAAGTCACCAACTTCTTTGCTCCACGTGAGAACAAATACTCGCTCACCTTCACGCTCTAATAAGCGATCAGCCAGCGTCGGTGCAACTTCACGTGCAATCTCATCGGTAACAAAGCGTCCAGAGTTATCAAGTAAGCCAACACCAACCAGTGATGCACAAGCATCGACTAGGCCAGAGCCACAAATTCCAACTGCTGGCGCATCATCAATTGTTCCAATAATTAATTGACCATCGCTAATTTTAATTGTTTCAATGGCACCCGATGCTGCCCGAACACCACATTTAATACTCGCAGCTTCAAAGGCAGGACCAGCCGGAGCTGCGGTTGCCAAAATCTTTTCACCATCACCCAAAACGATTTCGCAGTTAGTACCAACATCAATAAATAATCGCAGGCGTTTATCGCGATCCATTCCAGAGGCTAAAGCTCCAGCAATAATGTCTCCACCCACATAGGCACCGAGGGAGGGCAGAATTACTGCCTTAGCTCGTGGGTGTATCGAGATGCCAATTTCAGCTGCGCTTACATCAGGGAAATCAGCAGACGACATAATGAAGGGTGCAACGCCTAACGCTTCAGGATCGATACCTAGGAGTAAGTGATTCATCGTTGCATTACCTGCGATTGCGATTTCATAGACGTGAAGTGGGTCAATTCCAGCCTCAATACAGACTTCTTGAGTCAATTGATTCAGAGTCTGCTGCGCAAGTGAGCTCAGTTTCTCAAGCGCGGCAGGATCGAGCATGGTTGCACTGATACGGGTAATTACATCGGCACCGAATGGTTGCTGCTTATTGAGCATCGATTTAACCGCTAAGGGTGTTCCAGTATTTAAATCCAGCAACGTTGCAACAACTGTAGTTGTTCCTAAGTCGTAAGCGATTCCATAACGAAACCCGGTGGTGTCACCCGGTTCAATATCGATAAATTCCTGATCAACAAAGACTGCAGTAACTTTAAAGTTAGCGGCGCGCATAATTTTTGGCACATTGCGCATGGCTGCAAGTGAAGCCGTACCCTCGATGTCATCGATTGCATCAAATAAACGAACGATATCGGTGCGTTGATCGTGCAACGTTGGCTCTTCTAGTTCTACATAGCGCTTTTGAACTGCAGGTCTTAAAATTACTTGACGCCCAACACCAACTGTTGCTGCCTTTGGACGGGTGGTTAACGGTGGAACATCGATAGAGATATCGGTGCTAGTACGAACTAGACATGCAAGGCGCCATCCTTGTTTGATCTCAGTCTCTGTAAAGGCTCTAAAATCTAATTTTGATGGTTCAACATCGCCATTAGTAATTTTTACTCGACACTTCTTGCATGTTCCGTAACCACCGCATGTTGAATCAATGGCGATTCCATTCCATGACGCTGCATCAAAAGCGCTGACACCAGTTGGAACTGTAATTGTTTTTTCAGATGCCACAGAGTTATCTTTTTCTAAGGATCTAAAGGCAAGCTTGATGCGCCCAGTACCATCGTGTTGAGGTACTAGGGACGGATCAAGCTCTTTTTTGCTAATTTTTATGCACCAGTACCTTCCGCAGCTTTTGAAGCTTCAAGTGCTCTAAAACGTGTGATCCAGTTGGAACCCCATGGATCTAATCCCAACAATAAATCTGCAGCTCGAACTGATTCGACGATTAATGGAGTACGTGCATCCATCACCGCACTGGTCAGACCATGTGACATCGCAGCGGGCAAAAATGCAGCATTGAGTGCATGGCGATAAGGCAGACCGAAGGAGATATTTGAAGCTCCCAATGTCATATTCAGGCCCCATTTTTCGCGGATTAAATAGATAGTTTCCAATGTAATTTTTACGGCCTCAGGGTCAGCTCCGACAGTCATCGCAAGTGGATCAATCACTAAATCCTCAAGTGGGATTCCATGTTTTTCTACTGCACGAACAATCTTCTCAGTAATGATCATTCGCTCTGCCGCAGTTGCAGGAATACCTGTCTCATCATTGGGTAGCGCGATGATGGCAGCGCCATGCTTTTTAATAAGAGGTAGAACTAACTCCATGCGATCATCTTCGCCAGTAACACTATTTACAAGTGCCTTGCCTTGATAAGTTTCAAGGCCCACCTGCAGTGCTTCAATAATTGACGAGTCAATGCAGATTGGAATATCGGAGATGCTTTGAATCAACGTAATCGCTTTGCCTAAAAGTGCTGGCTCATCGGTTAGAGGGACTCCCATGTTGACATCCAACACATTGGCTCCACCAGCAATTTGGTCAGCTACATCTTTTTCGATGGCAGATAAATCACCTTCGCGCAGCTGCATCTGAAACTTCTTACGCCCTGTAGGGTTAATACGCTCTCCAATAATACAAAATGGCTGATCATGACCGATTGTTACGGTCTGTCCAGGTGAAGTGAGAACTGTATGCATTGTGTTACCCCTGTCGTTTCGGTGTTCTGCCTAAGTCGCTCATAAAAGTATCAAGCGTTTCATCGTGTCTAAAATCTGTTACATGCAGACCACGTACACCAGGAAGACTCAGTGCGTGCTGTGCCAGCTCTAGAGTTAACTTATTGACCTCAACACTGGGATCACTCGCGTTTTGTACCCGCGACAAAGTGTCCGCAGGAACGTCGATGCCGGGAACTTTATCATTCATGAAGGCCAAACCTCTGGCGCCTTTCATCAAGACCACCGTTGGAATAAGTTTGAGATCAGGAGCTACTTGAGCAACACCTTTGCAAAAGGCCTCTAATCGATCAGGGTGATAGCAAATCTGTAGTTGTAAGAACTGTGCGCCAGCACGGTGCTTCTTCAGCGCGCGTTGAATTCGATAATCAAATGGGGGAGCTGCAGCATTTTCAACCGCACCGATATAGAAATCAGGGGCTGGATTAATTTTTCGGCCCGATAAATACGTACCGGAGGCCATAATTCTGGCGATATTGATGGCTTGTGCGCTATCGATATCAAAGACTCGGCGAGCCTCTGGTTCATCACCTGCAGTTACATCATCTCCGGTCAACAAAGAGATGTTTGAAATCCCATGTAATGAAGCACCCATCATGTCAGATTGAATTGCGAGCCGATTTTTATCACGGCAGACTATTTGCATAATTGGTTCTAAGCCATGCATCTTCATAGCTATCGCTGTTGTTGTGTTTGAAGCATGCGCGTGTGCGGCAGGATTATCAGTTGCATTGACCGCATCAAACCAGGGCGCCAACCGTGCCACATTTTTAACAACTGATTCCATTCCACCGCCATCAATTGATGGAAATTCAGCGGTAAATACAAGCTCAGATGTATTCTCTAACTTCTCGCGCAAAACTGACATTAGTGTTCACCTACAGTCCAACCAGCAGGAACTTGCTGATCGCGTTTAGTGACCAAATTTATCCAGGAAGATGTTCCTTGAAGTTGCATATCTACAGGTGGACGCAGTTCGTTGTAATGCTCTTTCCACACTTTAGGTAAGGGCAATGAAACAGTTCGATCATATGCTTTCACCCAGATACATTGCATTTCAGGTTTTACTTCGCAGTTTCCATCTTCACGCACGCCACCGCATGGGCCATTGCGCAAAGTCTTAGGACATGTCATGGGACAGGTCATGCCTGTCGAGTGCAGTACACATTGCCCACACATACGGCAATCCCAGACAGGTTTCTTTAGCGCATGTTCAACGATGGGCAGAAGTTTCTTCAACATGTTAGAACTTAGGCAGAAACCGATGCACGTTTTTTAGAAATCAGATCCTTGGCAATTCGTACAGCCGTAGATGCATCTGCGGCAAAGCCATCGGCGCCAACAACATCGGCATATTCTTGAGTCACTGGAGCACCACCGACCATGATGATCACTTGATCGCGAAGACCAGCCTTAGTGATTTCGTGAATATTGACTTTAAACATTGGCATAGTTGTAGTTAAGAACGCTGACATTCCGACGATGTCTGGCTTGTGTTCAATAATTGCTGCAACGAATTTTTCTGGTGCAACTTGAACACCTAGATCAATGACGTTAAAACCAGCGCCTTCGAGCATGATATTTACTAGGTTTTTGCCAATATCGTGCACATCGCCCTTAACTGTTCCCATCAAGAAAGTTCCAACAGTTTCAGCTCCAGTCTCAGCCAACATTGGGCGGAGCACATTGAGCGCACCTGACATAGCTTTACCAGAGATAAGCATTTCAGGAACAAAGAAATCTCCGCGCTCAAATCGTGCGCCTACTTCTTCTAGCGCAGGAATCAATGCATCAAAGAGAATCGTGCTTGGCGTCATTCCTTCGGCGATGCCCTGATTGGTTAGCTCAAGAACTGCAGGAGCATTTCCAACTAAAGTCTCGTCAAAGAGAGCCTTGATGATGTCGTCATGAGTCATGCTGCACCTATCTTTCCGTCATTGTTTTTCTGGTTTAAGTGGATCTCTTCGATGATGGTTTCACCGATTTTTGCTAAATCTTTTGGAGTCAATCGTGGTGATGGGCCTGAAATAGAAATCGCTCCTACGACGCGACCATCGTTCTCGCGGATAGGAGCTGCAACTGCAACTAAACCATCCTCAAGTTCATCAATAATAATTGCGTAACCTTTTTTACGTACAACTTCTAGTTCGGCAAGTAGTCGTGTTCTAGAGGTTATGGTCTTTGACGAGATTTTTTCAAGACGCCCCATCGGAATCGTTGCAACGCCGTAGGCCAACAAGATTTTGCCAAGGGCGGAGGCGTGATAGGGGATGTGTCTGCCAACCCAATTTGTCGCACCCAATAGATAGTGACCATCAACTTGATCTATTAGCTTCATCTCACTATTGCTGGAGACTGCAAGGTTGGCGGTTTCACCAGTGAGGTGAGCCAATTTCTCTAAAACAGAATGCATGCGTGCGACCAAAACTGAATCATGATTTTGCGAGCGCGCAAAGGTAGATAAAACATCTCCAGCAATATATGCACCGTTTCGATCACGGCGAATTAATCCTTGGCGCTCTAGTGCACTGAGCATTCGAGACGTTGTGCTTTTTGGAATTTCATGAGTGCGAGATAACTCCGATAAAGCCGGAGGTGTTGCAGATTCGAGAATGTCTATGAGCAGCGCGCTGGCACGATCAATTGCTTGAGTGCCATTAACTACGGTGCTCATCAGCTGCTCCTCGTGCTCTGCAGAGTGTTCCATAATATGGAACCACTGTTCCACTATCTAAGGGTATTCTCGTATGTGTCCAGTGGTCAATAGGCGCAAGGAGTGTCATATGTTTGAAAATCGGATGCCTCGTTATGAGATCCTCAGTGAAGAATCGATGGCAACGCTGACTCTTGGATGGCGCCGTATTGTCTCTGAGATTGGTATCGAGTTCATGAGTCCGTGGGCAATCGATGTTTTGCGCGATGCAGGACAAACGGTTGAAGGCGACAACGTTAAGTTTGATCCGGACTGGATTCTCAAGCAAGTTGCATTAGCGCCAAGTGAATTTAATCTGCGTGCTCGTAATCCAAAGAATAATGTGCATATTGGTGGCAACTCCATGGTCTTTGGTGGCGTCTATGGCCCACCATTTGTGCGCGAAGGTGATGTTCGCCGTGATGCGACATTTGCTGACTATGAAAATTTTTGTAAGTTAGCTCAATCCTACGACGCCCTCGATAGCGTCGGCGGCGTTGTCTGTGAACCAAATGATTTATCACTTGATTCTCGTCACTTAGATATGGCATATGCAGCTGCAACTCTGACCGATAAATTCTTTATGGGAAATGTTGTAACTGCTGAGAATGCTAAAGATGTAATCAAAATGTCTGAAATTATCTTTGGTGGACGTGCAGCGATTGAAGAAACTCCTGCATTGATTTCACTAATTAACTGTAACTCTCCATTGCGCTGGGATGATCGAATGTTGGACTCTCTTCGCGAGTATGTACTTGCTGGCCAACCAGTTGTTGTTACACCATTCTTACTCATGGGTGCAATGAGCCCAGTAACTATTCCAGCAACCCTTGCGCAACAAATTGCCGAAGCTTTAACTGGAATTGCTCTTGCACAAACTATTAACCCAGGGTGCCCAATTGTCTTTGGTTCGTTTCTTTCAAATATTGATATGCAATCAGGATCACCTCAATTCGGCACACCTGAATCAGGCATCGGCCTTCTATGTACTGGTCAAATTGCCCGCAGCTTTAACTTGCCATTTCGTGGCGGCGGCGGCTTGAACTCATCACAAACCGTAGATGCGCAATCTGCTTACCAATCAATGATGACCATGATGCCAACATTCTTATCTGGTACGAACTGGGTCATGCACACCGCTGGTTGGTTAGAGGGCGGACTTGTCTCTTGCTATGAAAAATTCATCTTAGATATTGAAATTCTGCAGTCGCTTATGACTGAGTTCACCCCGCTTGAGTTCAATGTGGAATCACTTGCCTTTGATGCTCACCTTGAAGTTGGCCACGGGGGTCACTTCCTTGGCGCAGCCCACACAATGGAGCGCTTCCGCGACTGTTTCTACCGACCATTCCTTACAAATAGCGATAACTATGAGCGCTGGATGCGACTTGGTGCAAAAGATACCAAGGAGCGCGCCGCTGAAATCTATAAGAAGAAGCTTGAGGATTACGTTGCCCCAGAAATCGATGCATCAGTTCTTAAAGAGCTCGATGAGTTTGTGGCAATGCGCAAAAGCCAACTAGATTAAAGCACTATGGTCGCAACGCTCTTCATCAATGGTGCTTGGAGACAAGCATCTGATGGTGGGGCGCATGATGTTCATAGCCCTCACGATCAACGCGTGGTAGCAACGGTTTCGCAAGCAACGCTGGACGATGTTTTAGATGCGATAGCCGCAGCCCGTGAATCTTTTGATAGTGGCATCTTTACGTCCTGGTCCTTTAAAGAGCGCAGCGCCCTTGTTGCCAAGATTGCCGACTTGTTAGAGCGAGATGCAGACTTAGTTGCACGCAAAGAAAGTGACGACACGGGTAAGCGTTTTATTGAAGCCCAGTACGACATCGCCGATGTGATTGCAACCTTTAGACACTTTGCAAGCCTTGGTGTCAAAGAGCATGATCGAAGCGTTGATGTTGGTTTAGCCCATGTAACAAGTCGCATCGTTCATGAGCCATTAGGCGTGGCATCTTTGATTGGGCCTTGGAACTATCCATTGCTACAGATTGCCTGGAAAGTTGCACCAGCACTTGTTGCCGGATGTTCTTTTATCGTCAAACCCAGTGAGCTCACTCCACAAAGTGCAATCGCATTGATGAAAATTATTGAAGAGGCTGGAACGCCCAAAGGTGTTGCCAATCTAATTCTTGGCCCAGGTTCAGTCGTTGGAACTCCACTGATCAATGATGCACGCGTTGATCTCGTTTCATTCACCGGCGGCTTAACGACAGGGCAGACCATCATGACTGCAGCCGCTAAGACGATTAAAAAATTAGCTCTTGAACTCGGTGGAAAAAATCCACATATTATTTTTGCCGATGCCGACATTGATGCGGCCATTGATAATGCAGTAACCGCCGCTTTCTTGCACTCGGGTCAAGTGTGTTCAGCGGGTACGCGCCTAATCGTTGAGCGTTCAATCCATGATCGTGTTGTAACCGAGATTGTGCGCCGAGCAGCACAGATTCGCCTTGGTGGCCCAGATGATTTAACTGCCGAAACAGGTCCACTTATTAGTCAAAGCCATCTGCGCAACGTTTCGCAGTATGTTGATAAAGGAGTTGCTGAAGGTGCGAGGCTTCTCATTGGCGGAAAGCGCAGCGAATTACCTGAGCATGCCAATGGTTGGTATTTTGTGCCGACAGTCTTAGATAACTGCACAACTACTATGTCGTGCGTTCAAGATGAATCCTTTGGTCCAGTCATGACCGTTGAAGTTTTTGACTCAGAGGCGCAAGCAATTGCTCTCGGCAATGACACAGTCTTTGGTTTATCTGGGGGAGTATGGAGTGGTGATAGCGCCAAAGCCGCGCGTGTAGCTAGCGCGCTGCGCCATGGCACGATTTGGGTCAATGACTTTGGCCCTTATCGCCCTGCCGCTGAGTGGGGTGGTTACAAACAATCTGGAATTGGCCGCGAATTAGGTGAACACGGCTTGGGTGAGTACCTTGAAATCAAACACATTTGGACTAACAATTCACCTAGTCGATCTGGATGGTTTTCAGATTCTGCAGAAGGGGAGAGTCAATGAGTTCTGAAGCACCAATGATTTCTGTAAAGAATCTTTGGAAAGTCTTCGGCTCAAACCCTCAAAAAGTTATTGGAACACCGCTAGCAGATTTAACTCGCGCTGAATTACGTGCGAAAACCGGAAATACGATTGCAGTGCGCGATGTGTCATTTGATGTCGCCCCAGGTGAAGTTTTCGTAGTTATGGGTCTATCTGGATCTGGAAAATCAACACTGGTCCGTTGCATGACACGGTTGATTGAGCCAACTGATGGATCCTTAACTTTTGAAGGCGAAGATATTTTACAAGTGGACAATGCTCGTTTACGCGAACTGCGCAAGACCCGCTTCTCGATGGTTTTTCAACACTTTGGTTTATTGCCCCACAGAAATGTCATAGACAATATTGCGTACTCGTTAGAAATAAATGGGGTCAGTAAATCTGAACGTCACGCACGCGCCAATGAAGTAGTCGAACTCGTTGGCTTACAAGGGTATGCAAATGCATATCCAGAACAATTATCTGGCGGCATGCAGCAGCGAGTGGGTCTAGCTCGTGCTTTAGCTGTTGACCCAGAGGTTCTCTTTCTCGATGAACCATTTAGTGCACTCGATCCGCTTATACGTCGCGATATGCAGCAAGAAGTTATTCGTTTGCACCATGAGCTTGGCAAGACAATGGTTTTCATTACGCACGATCTCTCTGAAGCGGTAAAGGTGGGTGATCGTATTGCCATCATGCGTGATGGTGCCATCGTTCAAATTGGAACACCTGAAGA
This sequence comes from Actinomycetota bacterium, assembly GCA_009701185.1. Lineage (GTDB taxonomy): Bacteria > Actinomycetota > Actinomycetes > Nanopelagicales > Nanopelagicaceae > Planktophila. The sequence goes on from WLKQ01000002.1 coordinate 30,937, forward strand.
TTTAGTTGCCCACCCTGCAGATGATTACGTTGCCAACTTTGTTCGAGACATCGCCAAGTCACATGTTCTTACTCTTCGCTATCTTGCACGCCCTGCTAAGCCAGGTGAGGATACAAGCGGGCCTGAACTATCTGCCGACATGATCATCAGAGATGCCTGCAGCTTAATTCTTGATGAGCAGCGCCCAATAAGAGTGAGCGATAAAGGAAAAGCCTTAGGAGTCGTATCAAGTGATGATGTATTACGAATCATCTCTGGGGTCGCTTAATGCAGATTAAGAAGCCGTATCTGCTTCTCGGTTCAATAGCAGTATGGATTCTGCTTGGTCGATTACTCCATGGCAAAGACACACTTCAGATAGATACGTATGAAAATACGCCCTTCACACGTTTTATTGGTGAAAAGGCTTTAGAGCTTCGCGGAAATCGAACTGAAAGCCCCGCCTTTATTTATTTCTTCAATCCCATTCGTGCAACGATTGATGGTTTCGTACAGTTCATACGTAATTTAATCGCTGTTCCAGCACCTAACACAGTAATTCCAGTCATTGGTTGGTTAGGGGTAGTCGGACTTATAGCATTTGTGGTTTTTGCAACAAGCCGCTTACGAACGATGCTGCTGTCCGTGTCACTTCTTTTAGGCTGCGGCCTTCTTGGTATGTGGCAATTTACGATGGATTCAATTGCGATGACTTTAGCGGCAGTGCTGCTCTCACTTGCAATTGGAATCCCACTTGGAATCTGGGCCGGACTCTCTAACCGGGTTTTGAAAATCCTGACACCATTTCTAGATTTAGCGCAGATATTGCCCACACTTGTTTATATGGCCCCGATTGCATTGGTGTTTATGATCGGTGCTGCATCGGCAACAATTGCGACAATGATTTATTCAATACCTATTTGTATACGTATAACCTCTCATGCCATTAGAAACCTCAACCAGTCACCGGTTGAAGCCGCAGAATCAATGGGTTCAACGCGTAATCAAACGTTGATTAAAGTGCAGATTCCCATGGCAAAACAGATGATCGTATTAGGCATCAATCAAACGGTTATGGCCGCAGTTTCCTTTGTCGTTGTTGCCGCATTAATTGGTGCACCTGGGTTAGGTAAGCCAGTGATTGATGCGTTGATTATTAGAAATGTGGGGCAGGGCTTTGTCGCCGGTTTTGCCGTAGTTTTCCTCGCTATTTTGATGGATCGAAGCACCAGCGCTGCGGCTAAGCGCCAACAGTCTTTTGTTCCTCCAACAGCTGCTGAAATCAAAGGTAAGCGAATCATTCTTATTGTTTCAGCGCTGGCGACTGTGATTTCAGTACTTCTATCTCGCACCATGCTTTGGGCAGCTGTTTGGCCAAAAGAAATTACAATTGCACCGCAGGTTGAAAAGTTTACGAATAATGCAACTGCTTGGGTCCTAGATAATCTCTATATCTTTACCGTTGGTTTTAAAGATTTTATCTCTTACTCAATTCTTAATCCACTTGAAAGTCAATTATCTGCATCTCCTTGGTATCTCACTGTTGCAATGATTATTGCACTTGCTCTGATTATCGCAGGAGTGCGCACCGCAATGCTTGCAGCAGTCTTAGCAATCGCAATCGTGCTTTCTGGTTTGTGGTATGAAGCAATGTTGACATTAACTCAGACAATAGTGGGTTGTTTGCTGACCATGATTATTGGAATTGCGTTGGGTATTTGGACCGGACGCAGCGATCGTGCAGAAAGGGTCTTGCGTCCATTCTTAGATGCAGGCCAAACACTTCCGGCATTTGTTTACTTAGTTCCGATGTTAGGTTTATTTGGACCAACTAGATTTACTGCTATCGCTACAGGAATTGTCTATGCGATTCCAGTTGTAGTAAAGATTGTCTGTGAAGGTATCCGCGCCGTACCGCATTCACTTATAGAAGCAGCAACTGCAGCGGGGTCAACCACGCGTCAGATTATTACGAAAGTTCAATTACCTGCAGCCAAGAAAACAATTCTGCTGGCGACCAACCAAGGTCTCATCTATGTATTAGCTGTCGTTGTAATTGGTGGTTTTGTGGGTGCTGGTGGCCTTGGATATTTGGTCATCGTAGGAAACTCAAAGCCCGAGCTGCAAGGAAAGGGGCTCATCGCTGGAGCGGCGATTTTGCTACTTGGTGTTATTTTCGACCGAATTATGCAAGCCGGGGCCAAGCGTTCGGGATAAATAGTCGAATTAGCGCCTACAAGTACTAGTTTTAGCCCGATTCCCGCTCTAGGATAAGGCAAAACTTACACTCTTTAGGAGGGTTAATGAACTCACTATTTAATCGCCGTTCAGCGCTCGTTACCGTCGTGATTGCAGCAGCACTAGTTCTATCTGGCTGCAGCAAGGGCGTTAATGATTCTGCAGGCGGGGCATCAGGAGATTGCGGTTCATGGTCAATTGCCATGCACGCATGGGGTGGTTACACAGCATCTGCACAAGTAGTCGCTGAAATTGCTAAGAAAGAATTAGGTTGCACAATCACACAGACAACTCTGGATGAAGGTCCAACTACATATGATGCAATGGAAGCTGGAACAATCGATGTAATAATCGAAGATTGGGGCGGCGGACGTTGGTCAGAATGGGTAGATCGCGGCGCTGTCTTTGAAGCAGGAGAAAACGGCAACGTTGGATTAATCGGTATGTATGTTGCTCCATGGATGGCTGCAAAGTATCCAGACATTACAGACTCAAAGAATCTAAATAAGTACGCAGATCTATTTAAGACTGCAGACTCAGGTGGCAAGGGCGCATGGTTTGAAGGCCCAGCTGGTTACACAACAATCGGTGAAAAAATGGTTTCAGCCAATAAGTTGAACTTCAAAGTTATCTTCTCAGGTTCAGAGGCTGCATTAGTTGATGGCTTTACAAAAGCCGAAGCTAATAAGACCGCATTCATTGGTTATGCATGGCAACCATGGACTCTCTTTGCAAAGATTCCTAACCTTGAATCAGGTCATGTTAAATTCCCTGCAAATGATTGGTCTGATGCCGCAACAGCAAGCGGTCTCACTGATTACCCATCAACTCCACTCATTAAGTTAATTTCTAAGAAACTCAATGATGCAAATGATCCATTTACTTCACTGGTTAATAACTTCAAGTGGACAAATGATGATCAAAATGGTGTAGCTGCCGATCTTGAAGGCGGAATGACTGCAGAAGAGGCGGCCCAGAAATGGATCGATGCTCATGCTGACATTGTTGCTACCTGGCTTGGTAAGTAACTAATAATCTATAGAGCAAGGCCTCTACTTGGTGAAAAATCATCGAGTAGAGGCCTTGTTTTATTAGTACAGTTAGCCATATGAGCGAGCACTACGACTACATCATTGTTGGTGGTGGCTCGGCAGGCTGCGCCCTAGCCAATCGCTTAAGTGAAGATCCCAACCATAAAACCTTGGTCCTTGAGGCTGGTCGGCGTGACTATAAGTGGGATGTATTTATCCATATGCCGGCAGCGTTAGCTTTTCCAATTGGTAACAAACACTACGACTGGATGTATGAGTCTGAGCCAGAACCATTTATGAATAACCGTCGCATCTATCATGCACGTGGCAAGGTTTTAGGTGGCTCATCATCTATAAATGGGCAAATTTGGCAACGTGGTAATCCTTTAGATTATGAACGTTGGTCCCACGATGCTGGAATGAGTAGTTGGGACTACGCGCACTGTCTGCCGTACTTTAAAAAGATGGAAAACTGTTTAGCCGATCAAAGTAATACTTTTCGTGGCACTAGCGGCCCACTCAAATTAGAGCGCGGAGCCGTGAAAGGTCCGCTCTTTGCCGCATTCTTTAAAGCGACAGAGCAAGCCGGTTATCCACGTACTGATGATGTCAATGGTTATCGTCAAGAGGGATTTGCAGCCTTTGATCGCAATGTCTATCGAGGACGTCGCCTAAGTGCCGCACGCGCATATCTCTATCCCATAATGAAGCGCGCTAACTTAACAATCAAGTTACGCGCACATGTGACAAAGGTTTTATTTGAGGGTACAACTGCTACAGGTGTTGAAGTAATGATTAAGGGAAAGAAGCATGTTTTTACATCGCGTGAAGTGATTTTATGTGGAGGGGCTATAAATACTCCCCAAATTCTACAACTCTCTGGCATTGGAAATGAAAAGGATTTAGCGCCACTTGGGATAAAAATGGTGCATCATTTACCCGGAGTCGGTGCTAACTTGCAAGATCACCTTGAAGTCTACGTTCAGTACAAATGCAAGCTGCCAGTAACCCAACAACCGATTACTCAGTTCTGGCGCCGCCCATTTATTGGTGCAGCATGGCTGTTCTTTCGCAAAGGCCCAGGTGCAACAAATCAATTTGAGGCAGGGGGCTTTACGCGCAGCAATAACGATGTGGCCTACCCAAATTTGATGTTTCACTTTCTACCGCTTGCCATTCGTTATGACGGAACGGGGGATACGCGTGGGCACGGTTATCAAGTCCACGTAGGTCCTATGTATTCAGATTCCCGCGGCCGGCTCACAATTAAGAGCGTCGATCCACGGGAAAAGCCTGCGATTTTGTTTAATTATTTATCTACAGATGAAGATCGCCGTGAGTGGGTTGAAGCGGTTAAAACTGCGCGAAATATTCTGACTCAGCCCGCAATGAATGATTTCAACGCAGGCGAATCATCTCCTGGTGCATCGGTATCAACAGACGCTGAGATTTTAGAGTGGGTGCGCAAAGACGCCGAGACTGCTTTGCATCCTTCTTGCACCGCCAAGATGGGTACAGATGCAATGTCGGTTGTGGATCCAGAAACCATGAAAGTTCATGGAGTTAGCGGTTTGCGAGTATGCGATGCATCAGTATTTCCATATGTGACTAACGGCAATATCTATGCACCTGTAATGATGGTGGCAGAAAAGGCAGCGGATTTAATTCTAGGAAAATCACCACTACCTGCAGAAAAAATTGAGTTCTATCGCCATGCCAAGTAACGAACTGACACCTTCTGCAATAGCTAAAGTGAAAGTACAGAAGACCGATTCAGATACACCGAGTTCGGATTCAGTAGTTGTAGAGGAGCCCCTTGAGATTCGCATTAAACGCGGTGGAAAAGATGAGCAGCTCGGAATAACTATGCGTACACCGGGTAATGATTTAGAGCTAGCTGCAGGATTCTTGTGGGGTGAGGGTTTTCTTCAAAACCCTAATGAATTAATAAGTGTAAAAGTCTGTGGAGATAAAGAGCTCTCGGCCCGCCAACGCGCCAATGTTGTTATCGCAGAGGTAACTGAAAACTCTCAAGGCTCGGTACGAATCCTGGAACGCCGCTTCACAATAACAGCAGCTTGTGGCGTGTGCGGATCTACCAACATCGCTGATTTACATAAGCGTGGAGTAACTAAAGTTTCACGCACGACACATACCGTTCAAGAACTTGCCGCGATGGTCTCACTTCTAGAAGGCCGCCAACGTATCTTTGAGAAGACCGGAGGGCTTCACGCTGCAGCACTTGTTAATCCAGATGGAGTTGCAGTGTGGGTTCGCGAGGATGTTGGGCGCCATAACGCCGTCGATAAGGTAATTGGTGCAGGACTCATGGCCGGTGTAATTCCCATGGCCAACTGGACATTAATTGTCTCAGGGCGCATTGGTTATGAACTTGTTCAGAAAGCTATCTGTGCTGGGGTTTCAGCCATCGTTGGGGTGAGTGCACCGTCGTCACTAGCTGTTGATTTAGCGGCTGAGTTTGGCTTAACTCTCTTAGCCTTTGCCCGCGGTGGAGTAGCAAAGCATTACTTACCAAACCATAATATTTCCGAAAGTCAGGTGTGAGATGAGCGCATTCAATCACCCACTCGATCCGCTGAGTTATGCCGAACAAGAGTTAATCGTTGCTCATGCCCGATCTGCGTGGAAACTAGAAGAACACCACCTCTTTGCAATGCTTCAACTGCATGAACCAACCAAGGCGCAGTTAGCTTCGGGGACAAAGCTTGATCGCACAGCGCGTGTAACTATGTGGGATCGCAAAAAAGCGATTGTAACTGAAGGTTTGATTACTACTGAAGGTATTGCTAAAGAATATAAAGAAATCCCTGGCGCTAAATCTCCCGTCAGCGTTATTGAATCTGCGATTGCCCTTGCAGTTGTTGCGAAAGATAAGTCGGTTATTGAGGCACTTGCTCGTCGCGGTATCGATGACATAAGTACTGTGCATATGGAGACATGGCCAATCGGAGCCCAGATTCCTAAACACTTAGATGATGGCCGCCGACTTATCTGGACACCGATGTGGCATCAACCAACTCCAGATGCAAACTTTTACGCACACCCTATTCATGGCCTGCATGCAATTGTTGATATCGATGCAGAGGAAGTGGTTGGATTAGAAGATAACGGCGACGTTCCTATCCCACAAACTCCTGGGCCATATCGAGAATCCCAGACTGGCGCACATATAAAACTTAAAGAGTTAATGATTCATCAGCCTGATGGCGCATCCTTTGACGTTGAAGGATGGAGTATTAAATGGGAGCGATGGTCATTTCGCATCGGCTTTGATCAACGTGAAGGCTTAGTAATTCATGACGTGCATTTCAATGATGAGGGCACTGCGCGAAAGATCGCCCATCGCTTATCAATCGCAGAGTTAGTTATTCCATACGGTGATCCGGCACAAGGGGCATATCGCAAAAATGCCTTCGATACAGGTGAATTTGGCTTAGGAAACTTCACGAATTCACTCACTTTAGGCTGTGATTGCCTAGGTGAGATTGTTTATCTCGATGCAGCAGTAACTGAAGGCGATGGCCGAGTTCGAACAATTAAGAATGCAATCTGTATGCATGAAGAAGACTTTGGAATTCTGTGGAAGCACGTGGATGTAGATGGGCATACCGAAGTTCGCCGTGGTCGTAGATTTGTTGCTTCATCAATTGTTACGGTCAATAACTATGAATATGGTTATTTCTGGTACTTCTACCAAGATGGATCAATTGAATTTGAAGCAAAGTTAACTGGAATTGTTCTGACCTTGGCCGATACGCCAGGTAAGGACCATCCATCGGCAACTGAAATAGAGCCTGGTCTATGGGCGCCTTATCATCAGCATATTTTGTGTGCCCGTATGGATATGGATATTGATGGCACCGATAACAGTGTTGTTGAAGTCGAGTCATTTGCCCATCCAATTGGCGAGAAGAATCCTTATGGTGGGGCCTATGAAACTCGCGAAACTATATTAAGTAGTGAGAAAAAAGCTCAACGTTTAATCGATCCTTTGAAGAGCCGCTTCTGGAAAATTGTCAATCCACAACGAAAGAATCATGTGGGAAATAGCGTGGGTTACAAGTTAATTCCCGGACATACTACTTTTCCTTTAGCTCATGAAGAGTCAATACTAGGTATGCGCGCAGGGTTTATGTACAAGCACCTATGGGTTACACCTCATACTGAAAGTGAGCGTTACCCAGCAGGTGACTATCCATTCCAGCATGAAGGCGGCGCTGGACTTCCAGAATGGACCAAGGGCGATCGTTCTACCGAAAATACAGATGTAGTTCTTTGGCATGTCTTTGGAACTAATCACATTCCACGCACCGAAGATTGGCCGGTTATGCCGGTTGAACGCACAGGTTTTCATTTAAAACCATCGGGATTCTTTAGACGCAGCCCGGCTATGGATGTTGCATCATCTGAGGCTGTAGAAACTAGTTGCGATTGTTAAAAGTACGAGCGTTCTTAAAGGCTGCGCACTTTGGCCCCACAATGCTGATTACTGCAATCTCATTCTTTCTTGCAACCCGCTTATGGTGGGAAGGCCCAGCATATGTAATCGCATTCACTGTTTTCTTAGGCCAACTGTTAATTGGTTGGAGCAATGATATTTATGATTATGCAGATGATGTAAAGCATGATCGGCTAAATAAACCCTTAGTTGCCGGCAGTATTTCAGTACAAAAACTTCGTACTGCCACATTTATTCTCTTGCCGATTGCAGTAATCGCTAATCTAATAGGGCCACTGGGAATAAAAGGCGGCTCTGTTTATTTACTTGGGGTTGGCTGCGGAATCGCCTATAACTTCTACTTCAAGTTCTCCCCACTTTCGCCTTTGCCGTATGCAGTGGCGTGTGCAGCGTTGCCCGCCTCAATTTTCTACGCTACTGATCGCACACCGACATTAGCGGTATTGGCAGTTGGCTCAATGCTAGGTGTGGCGTTTCATTTTCTTAATGTACTGAAAGATTTATCTCAAGACAGGGCGAGCCAGATCGGTGGCCTTCCACAGCGCCTGGGCAAAAACACTTCTTCAGTGATAGCTCTAGTTCTAGCTATTGCTTCGGTACTAGTTTTTACTACTGGCCAAGTAGGTCAGAGCCTAACTTCACAGGAAGGGATTGATCTTCTAACATCGTCTACTTTCACAGTCGGTGGAGATAGACCTACTTTCGTAACCGTGCCAACAGGCTACTCACATAGCAGCCCGGCACCATTAATCATTGATTTACATGGATACATGAGTAACAGCCTTGCCCACGAAAGATTCGCCATGATGGATTCGGCTGCACACAAGCGTGGCGTTATTTATGCCGCCGCCGATGGATTGAAAGATTCGCAGGGGTATCAATTCTGGAATGCATCTAAGGCCTGCTGTAATTTCAATAATAATCCAGTTGATGACGCAGCCTTTATTCAGTCTCTTATTGATGAGATCTCTAGCAAGTTCTCAGTCGATCCCAAGCGCATCTATGTCTTCGGCCATTCAAATGGGCATTTCATGACTTATGCATTTGCCTGCACATATCCGCACACTGTTGCAGCTATCGCAGGATTAGCCGGAGCCATGGATGTTGATTCTGAGTCTTGTGGTACTACTTCGCCCGTGAACGTTTTGCACATTCATGGAACTAGTGATGAAGTGATTACTTACGAGGGTGGATCAATAGTGAATAATTTTTATACAAGCGCCAAGCAGAGCGCTCAGCGGTGGTCTGATATTGATAAGTGTTCTTTACCTGCAGTTACAGGTGAAGCATTTGATTTAGTGACATCTCTTGAAGGGGCCGAAACAGTTCCATTGATTTATTCCTGCCCTCAATCAACCGTAGAGTTATGGAGTATTAATGGGGGAGCACATGGCCCAGTCATGGATTCTAGCTTCGGCTTGAAGGTAATGGATTGGTTACTCGCACACCCTAAGAAGTAACGGTCAGTTGAATTTCAAATACATCACTGCCGTGCGTTACATGCAGAGTAGTAGTGCCAACCTTGAGTGCCTTTACCGCAGGATTGGTTGTGTATGTTCCTTGATCTCCACCAGGTATAAATACAGCGATATCCATATCTACTAAGGTCACACTCCACTTGTCTGGATCAGTAACGGTAAAGACCACTGAATTTCCAAGGCGTACTGATACTTCTGAAGTCATCGCCGGATCGATCATCACTGGGGGTAGAGCTTGTGGCATTTTGCCGCTGGCAGTAACAGTCTTAAGAGACTTTGCGACTGTCAACAACTGCGCATATGTAATCCCGCCAATGGCCTGCACCTGAATCTCAGTTCGCTTTAAATTCTTTGCAGCTTTATTGGTAAAGATTAAGTAGCCACCCAGGCGTCCAATATCTTCAGTTCCGCACCTTTTATAAGAAGCAGGTTTGCTCGGATCGCAGTAGACATATAACTTTGCCTTAACGCCATTTATTGGCAGTGTTTTCAGGTACTTCGACAAACCAGGGTCAGAGCATTTAACTCCCGCCATTGTCTGCATAATCTCTAAGTAACGTTTAGTACCGCCGTACTTAACATAAATCCACTGCTCGCTGCCCATGCCGCAAGTAATCAGTTGGAACTTACTGGCTGTTAGACCCAATGTATAACTTGGCTTATAGACCGTATAAGTAACTCCAGTTTGAGCATCAGAGAACTTATCGCCTGAGCCCATGGCAATTGCCGTTAACGGAGAAAGAAATATTGCACAGAGGGCTGCAGCAATGGCTTTTCTCATGCCCACATCATAACTGAGGCGCACAGATAGGTAGACTCCATGCATTATGAGTGCAATCAGGGCTGGAATTAAAAGAGTTATCACGCTCTTTACTGCGCGTCGAGCATGGGTCAGACAGATAGCTGTTGCTGGATTAGCCGGTGCTACAGCGTGGGCAGTGGGCGATCAATTAGTAGTCAATGGTGGCGTTGTTGCAGCCATTGTCTGCACCTTGAGTATTCGGATATCGCTGCATAAATCCCTTCGTGAAGGCTTTGGACAGATAGTTGGTACCGCGATTGGTGCATCGGTTGCCCTCACTGCAGTCTCTCTTTTTGATTTTGGATTTATATCGGTTGGCATCACGATTATTATGTGCGCAGTTGTAGGACGCGCACTTCATTTGGGTGAAGTCGCTTCCATCAATGTACAAGTAACGGCACTGATTGTCATCAGCCCTGGTCTATCAGAAAGCACAGCGTTACATAGATTAGCTTCTACGCTGATTGGTGCAGCGATTGCAATTTTCTTCTCATATTTTTCTCACCACAAAACGCCAGTTGGTCGCTCACTTGATCAGATTCAAAGAGTTAGCGTAAAGGCAGCGACTTTACTTGCAACAATGTCTGAAGGTGTTGCAATAGGGTATACGCAAAAAGAAGCTGGGAACTGGTTAGCTAAGGCACGACTTCTAAATGAGGAAATTCCAATTATCCGTGCGCAATCTGTTGAAGCCCGTGGACATGCGCGCTGGTTTCCAACGGCTCGAAAAGATGAGGCCGAAGAGATTTACATACAAGGCATTGCACTAGAACATACAGTTGTGGAAATTCGAACAATCGCACGAACCTTATTTGATTCAGCAGTTAGCGGAGGAATTGCAGATTCAACACAAAAAGCTATCGCCGTTGCTTTATCTGCAGCTAGTTATGCAATCTCATCTAAGTTTGAAGACGTTGGTCCAAGTTCGGATGATTCGCATCAAAGCGCTACTACTGATGCGCGTGAGGCCAGTGCGGCATTAACTGAAACTTTAATGGGTGATGCTAAAGATGCCGATCAAACACAAATTGTGCGTGGGATATCGATGGCGGCAAATATCGAACTTATCGCTGATTCACTAGATCAGAATTCACCGGCTTTGCGTGAAGTAATGACACCTGATGAACCGGCTGAGGCTAAGGTCTTGCGTATCTCAGTTCCTGCGCCGATTCGGAAGCTGGGAAAAGCTATCTTCAGGCGTAACCGTTAGATGTGGAGGCACTGCAACCGACAGTGATTAAATAGCGTCTAATAGTTCCAGGTCCGTATGAATAATGTGGGCAATTAAACCTCCAAAAAGTGAATTACACCAAGCAAACCAGGGCCTTGTGTAGTCCTCAATCTCATCTACATTAAATGATTCATGAAGTAATCCAGTGCCAGCACTTGAATCTATAAGAGTCCTTAGACAATCAAGTTTTTCATTCTTATCTGTTGCGGTAGCAGCTTGCATGATCAAGGCGATAGGCCAGAGCATATTCCTACTTGTATGTGATGAACCAACGCCCTTACCAAATTTGCCAGAGAAGAAATTTTCATTTGCTGAAGAGAGAATTAACTTTCGCGTTGCTTGATACTTCACATCAGAAACCTCAAGGGCTCCAAGAAAAGGTAGCGAAAGCAGGCTGGGAGCATTTGCATCATCTAGCAAAAGTTTATTCCCCAGGCCATCTACTTCATAAGCAAAGACTTCACCTAATTCTGGATGCTCAACCGTTGAATGTTTCTCAAGCCCAGAAGCCAGGCTCTCAATTATTTGCTTGATCTCATTAACAGGCTCAAAAAACTCCAGCTCTTGAATTAATCCGAGTATCTTTTTCAAAATATGCAGAGCATAGATATTTCCTGGAATATTGAATGGATATTTACAAGCATCATCTGATGGACGAAAACTTGAAGCGATTAATCCGGTAGGGGCATAGGCAGGGCCAATTCCCGAATTCGACAGAGTATCTGCGGGATTATCAGTTACGCGATCAAAATAATATGCTCCATGCCCGTGCATTCGGCGCTGAGTTAGAAGAGTTTTCACAGTGAGTGAGATTGAAAGCCTCCAAGTTCTATCAAATGGAGTCGTATCGGCGGTATGAGCCCAATAACTGAGTGCCAGATCCATCGGATATATCAAGGAGTCAAGCTCCCATTTACGTTCATGGACTCCTGGAAGCATGTGCGTCAAATCTTTGGCATGGACTCCAAATTTCTCGATCTCATAGAAAGCATTTGCATAAGGGTCCTTAAGAATGCACTCTGCATGACTTCTTATTAGGCCTCTAAATAGAGTAGTTAACTCGGGTGATTTACTTATCAAAGGTAAGTAATGCTGCACTTGTGCACTCGAGTCTCTTAACCACATAGCTTGAATATCCCCTGTAATAATATGGGTATATGGCGCACCGCTCCTTGTAAGAACATATGCAGTTGTGTCTAAAGTATTAGAGAATGTATTTATATACAGCCTTCTAAGATCATCAGATATTATTAATGTTGACGTCTGATCAAGGTATTCATCTAGAGTTGGAGAATAAAAAGCGCGATTTCTTGGTAGCGGTCTTTCCCAATTATCAAACTTGGTATAGTGCTTAAAAACCTCCATGATTAAATCTCTTCGAACAATAGAATAAGAGAAGTATTTTCAGCTAATACATTAATAAAAATAAATATTCCTTGATGTGATTCACAAAGAACTTCACCATTTCTGGCATTTATGATCTTATAGTGAGCCAAAGAGCTAGGAGGAGTATATTCAATCGTATGTAAAAGATTCTTGTGATCAAGTTGATAAATAATAACTATGGGGTTAAAAGCATCGGCTTCAATGGCGAAAGCGATACTTCTACACCCTTGTGAATAAAGTTCAGGTTGAGACGTAAGGTGTTTCACGAAGGCATTAGATTGAAATCTAGGTCTGAACTCTTCTTTATAGATCGAGACATATTCCTGCAAAATGATTTGCTTGCCTATTGAGAAATCTGGCAATCGCGCGCTTATTCCGAATCCACCAAGGAGTGCAATGGAGAGTGCAAACTCAAGATCAGAATCTGAAGATTCGATTGCGTTAAAGCTTTGGTTGGGATGCTCTCCACGCCATTGGCTATCACACCAACCCAGGAGTTTTTCAACTGGAAAGAAGAGAGAGGATGCCCAAAAACATGACAGGGCGTGCTCTGGCCAATCAGTATCACTTGAAAATCCAAAATCTACGTGCTGGGCCATTGCTAAATCCCATCGAAGGCCACCCGAACTGCAGTTTTCAACTATGAGATCAGGATTTTTCAACTTTATAGAGTCCAATAATTGATAGAGAGCTAGGAGATGATTATTTAATCCCAGCAAGCTCGGGTGCCCATGGTCATTACGATTACAGCCGGGGCCTGGATCAATATTGAAATCCATCTTAATCCATGCAGCGTTGCACTCTTCGATAAGATTTTGGGATACGTTTTCTGCCCACGTTAAGGCTTTAGGATTTGCAAGGCATAGATATCCCAGATCACTTCCATCGTACTGCGCCATGAAATCTGGATGCTCGATCAGAATCTCTGCTTTTTTCCCAATAGCTTCAATCTCCAGCCAGATTCCAAACTCCATGCCAAGATTTCTTATGTTCTGGGCAATATGGCTAAGTCCACTTGGAAAACGCTCCGTGTTTCTCTGGCCCCAATCTCCACGAACATCATGCCAGTGTGATTCGATTTGTGATGGACCAAACCAACCGGCATCTAGAAGTGCAACTTCTATCCCAGCTTTTTTAGCAATTACAGCATTGGATACAAAGACCTCCTCATTGATCTCTATATCTTCATATGGCCACCAAGAGTTCCACTCAGTCAGTAGCTTTGGTTTACCAGATGAATTAATGCTACGAAATTTGCTAATGAAATCCTTCGTACACTTATCTATGCCCCCGGACTCGACAAATGAAGTGATAACTTGCAGGTCATTGCAATCGCTGTCAACGTGGATTTTCAAGGTTTTTGAGCCGCAGATTGTAGTTATTCGCCAATTACCCGACCATGCCACTGCAAGAAAGTAAGCACGTTCACCATCTTCTACAATAATAAATGGGTGATATCCCTTACTCGACCTTCCAGAAGTAACTGCTATCTCCACATTTGAAGTGGCGTTCACACAATGAGGCTGCCATTCGCTACCCCAGTCAGAACTCCAGTAATGGATCCGCGTTAAAGATAGATTATTAAAATGGGAGAGTGAACTTTCAAATCCGTTCACGAATTACCTATTCCTGTAGAGACCCCACGGACGAGGTATTTGGAGCTCATGGCAAGGAGAATAAGCGTTGGTGCGGCAGTTATACAGAGCGCTGCGGCAACCAGGGGTTGGTTTGTTGTGTAGCGCCCGCCAATACTGGCTAATGCTGGGGTCAGCAAGCGCTGGCTTTGATCAGGCAGAATTAGATAGGCATAGAGAAGTTCGTTCCACATACCCAGGAACTGAAGAACGGCAAGGGTGGTGATGCCCGCGGCTGCATTAGGGACGGCGATCTTGAAAAAAGATTTGAAGAATCCTGCACCATCAATTCGTGCCGCATCCAATATCGTATCTGGCACGGCACTAAAGACAGACTTTAGGAAAAATACTCCAAAAGGAATATTCGTACCGATATAGACAAACATTAATCCATGTAAATGACCCACTAATTCAAACTTAGAAAGTAAGAGATAAATAGGAATTATGAGAATCTGACTTGGAAGGAGCATTACCGCGATAAAGGACCAATTCATCGCCTTACTACCAGGGAAGTCATATTTCGCTAATGCAAAGCCGGCAAAGGAGGAGAAGATAATTGCGGTTAGTAAGCTGATTCCAACCACCGTTACTGTATTACGAGCTGCAGTACCAAGTGAATAATTTTCTATCAAAATTCGAAAACTATCTAAGGTGAAAAATTTAGGAATCCCATAGGCATTCTTATTATAATCTTCTAGTGTTCGCGCCGATGTCATAGCAACATAAAACAGGGGATACAAGGTAGTTATTGCCGCACTTAATAGAGCTAAGAAAATCAACAGGTTAGTTCGCAAGCTAAATTTACGCATCTCTACCTACCTGCGTCATTCTTGAGATGTTTGCTCTGCGCAATTGTCAAAAGTGCTATAACACCAAACATAATGATTGCAAGGGCTGAACCTTCACCCATATCAAAGGCAGAGAACGCTTTTTGATACACAAGGTAATCTAAAGTTGTTGTCGAATACATCGGTCCGCCGGCAGTCATGACAAAGATAAAGCCGAATAAAGAGGTGAAGGTGTACAGGGTATTTATGATGGAGACAAAGGCAAGTTGTTGTTTCACGCTTGGAATGATGATGTAACGAAACTTTTGCCACCAACCAGCACCATCTACTTCTGCTGCGGCAAAGAGATCTGTATCTATACTCATGAGACCACTGAGCAGAATCATCATTGAATAACCAAAGCCAGCCCAGATAAGCGCCAGAACTACCACGAAAATCGCCATATTTGCCCGCGCAAAGAAGTTGATGGGTTCAAAACCAAACTGTATTAAGGCGGTATTTATAGGGCCATTGAGCGTAAAGGCTGATCTAAACATGAGGCCGATAACAGATGTTGATAGAACTGAGGGTAAGAAAAAGATGATTCGAAAGAAACGCCACCCCCAAATTTCTTGATAGAGGAGTACGGCCGTAAATAAGCCGAGAAAAATCACCATAGGAATAGCGATAAGAAACTTTAAATTAGTCACAAAGACTTCATGAACTAATGGTTCTGTAAAGATATTGGCATAGTTTGAAAGACCAATAAATTTGGAAGTCACGCCATCGGTCTTTAAGAAGGATATCCAGACTGCATAGCCGATTGGATAGAAAAGCAGGGAAGTGACAACGAGAAAGGCAGGCAGTGCTGCAAAGAGACCTATTCTCTGTTTTTGTTGGGTCAGAGTGGCGCCCCTAATGTGACCTTGAACTCTGCCTGCGAAGGTTGGCCCCTTGTCGGGGCCAACCTCCAACAGAGCAGGTAAGGTCATTCTCTCTTTTACTTATTCTCAGTTAATGAAGCTTGCAACTGTTTGACGGCATCGGCAGGTGTTGTCTGACCGAGTGCCACAGAGGCGTTTAACTTGTAGAACAAGTCATTGGTTGGTCCAGGCATAATGTTGTCAAAAGGATAAACCTGTGGATTTTTTGCAACATCTCTTGCTTGAGCTTTTAGTAAAGGGTTGACAATGACAGTTGCATCAGCGTTAACGTGATTTGATGGTTCGGTCTGTGTGATCTTTACATATGTGTCGATGGTCTTAGCTTGCATCAAGTACTTAAGGAACTTAATGGCTTCGACCTTATTCTTGCTGTACTTAGTCACTGCTACTGCCACATTTGTTCCACCGGCAAGGATCTTTGGATATTTAGAGCCAGCTAACTGTGGAATTGCAAAAGTACCTGCATTTGAACCCATTGCTTTAAAAATTGGGTCGTTGTCCCAGCCGCCATCAATGATCATCGCACCCTTGCCTGCAAGGAAACCATTGAGACGATCACCTTGTCCGGCAGTAGTTGCATCAGCGTTAGTGACACCTGTTGTGTAGAGTTTTTGGTAACCCTCGTAGGCTTTTACCATCGCCGCCGAATTGACCTTTGTCTTTCCGGTATACATATCGAAAAATGCATTTGGACCAAGTTGGCCGCCAACGAGTGATGCAATTACCCATGCACCGGTGTAACCCTCAAGATTTGTCTCCCAGATTGGTGTATCGACACCAGAGGCCTTAAGAGTGTTAGCTAAATCTAGGAATGCTTCCCATGTCTTAGGTGGTGTACTCATATCTATATTGTGCGAAGCCATAATACGCTTGTCATAGAAGACATAGAAGTATGAACCTGCACCGTATGGCATAGCCAATAGTGGACCAGTTGGGTTGTAGCCTTCTCTAACAGTTCCCGTTCCTTTGATAAGAGCAAGCTCTGCTTTAGTAAAGTGCTTATCTAATGGCTCCAGGAATGCTGCGAAGGAAAGTGTATTTCCACCAGCAAAACCAATTTTGATATCTGGACCATTCTTGGCAATTGATGCAGCTTTAAACTGTGTGTCAGAAACACCGCCATCAATCTCTGATATAGCAATTGTGACGTGGGGATTCAATTTCTCGTAGGCAACTTTTGCTTTATAGATAAATGATGTCTTTGTATCAAGGGCACCATTTGTTAAGTGACCCATTAAACCCGGATCCCATACTTTTAGCGTTACTTTCTTTGTTGCTGCATTTGCATGTGTTACAAGCCCACTAATCGCAAATACTAAGGCTACAGCAGTAATAATACTGAACGCCTTACCCATTCTGCCTTTTATCATCGTCGACCTCTCCTATTAGATAGTATTACTTGGTTTAACTCAATTACCACCGATTCCACATCTGTCGGTGATCTTGTGCCCATGCATATGCAGCTACCGTCCAGCCTTGAATCATTTGTGGAGGCTGAACAATTCGGTTGAAGCCACGTCCGAAGCCATCGGCCGCGCCTTCAATATCAATGACTTCAGAGCTGACCCAGCCATGTAATGGGGCATCGCTTCGAAGTAGTTCTGGAAAACCGCCGATTGAATCAATAGCTGCAACGGTTCTTCCAATAAGTGCTGTTGCTTGTGGCAAAAAGCCATGGCGCAAGAGGCCTCTGCCAGCAAAAATTCCATCCATAGGCCAGGCAGATCCGGTGTGATAGCCACCTGGTCGATATGAGGGATGCGCGCTCGATAGCGTTCGCAAACCTGCAGGACCAAGTAACTGTGGGTCGGTGAGCGCATGGGCAATTACCATTCGATACATACCCCAATGAGGGCCATCGAAAATCGCTGAATCCAAAAGGCGTCCTTGATTACTGGCTTGGGAATCTAAGGCACGCTGCTTTCCCTGCTTATCTCTCTCTGTGGCCATTGCGAATCTATCTCCGAGCCACATATGTTCAATCAACTTTAAACGAACGTGATGTGCTTTCTCAATGAGTTTTTCACCATTGAGAGGCCAATCTAAATATGGACGCAATAGATAAAGTTGCGCAGCACCCGTTAACGCATCGAAGACTTCTGCCGCTGTTTCAATCGATGCTAGAGATCCCTCACCTGCAATCGTGCCATCTGCATGGACATAAGAGTCACCTGAGTCTTTCCAAAACTGATTCTTTATTCCTTGTGGATTAGATCGCTTTGATTCTATTAACTCTGAAGGGGTTTCTAATCGAGAGAGAATCCACTTTGTTGCTAACACCGCGCGCTCTCCAAGAGTTTTATTTCCAAGTTGAATATCTAGCAAACCCGGCTCCTCAAGCGCCTCTTTTGATAAGGCTTTTAACCACAGTGGCGTGCTATCAACTGAACCGAAGTAGGGAAATGACCAACCCTCCCTCTCCATAATTTCACGCGCACGTTCATCTCCAGCATCACGAATTTCATGCGCAATACGACCAGGTTCTTCCTCAGATTGAGTAACAAAACTCTCTCCTTGTGCCTCAGCTAATGCGCAGATGACTCCACGCCGAAGGCCAGGCACACGTGCGCCAAGAAAATCTGCAATTATTAAAGAGTCTCGGCCGAAGAGACATCTAAATAGATTTTGTTCACCAACGCCACGATGATGATCAAATGGAATTGATGCATATGGAATAAGCCATGGACCCCGATATGCCAGCGTCCACGGAATTACAGTCTCTAACGGAGGTCTAAAACGTGGATCGAAAACCGGATCACTGGGGGAGAGGATTAAGCGTCGCGAAATTACACGTTCACCATCCTTGATGTCTGTATCTGCCACGACACTCTCCTCACACCTGAGCCACTGGGAAGGCGGTTTTTATGAGTGTATTGATGTAAATTTTTCATTACAAGAACAGAACGATATGTAATTATTTTGTTACATTCTATGTCGTTGAGCGTATGATTAACTCCGGCTCAAGTTCATGGCGCGTTATTTGGCCAAACTCTTCAGTTGAGCGCAGAATCTCAACAGAGCGTCGACCGCTTGCATCTAGATGTGTGCGAACGCTTGTGATGCCTAATATCTCAGCTGTGTCGGTGTCGCCGTATCCAATGAGGGAGCAATCTCCAGGAATCGAGATGGTCAATTCGCGGGCGAGAAAGATTACAGTCATGGCCAACAAGTCACTATCGGCAAAGATGGCATCAGGTGGCTTCTTGGCTGTAAGAATCTTTCTAATCTCACTCACCGCCTCCACAGAGGTGGGATCAACAAGTAACTCTGTACTGGCCAACCTCTTCTTCGGATCTAAATGCTCTCTAAAAGATTGCAAGCGAATTCCAGGATGAAGATCTAGAGCTGTTGGTCGTGCGCCTAGCAAGAGAATTTTTGAGGATTTACTCTTATTGAAGAAGTCGGCCGCCAACTCACTTCCTTTTTTATCGGAAGTGAAGACGCGAGAAAAACGTGCATCATCGTTATCGATTAAGACTGATGGTATCTGAAAGCGCTTAAGGTATATAGCAACCTCGGGAGCTACTAGAACGCCTGAGAAAATTACTCCTTCGATTCGCTTAGTCACAACTAATTTCTTCACATAATCGATTGAGGCTAAGGAATCATCGACATCATAGAGAAGTAGTTCATGTGGCCAAGGACGAAGTGCATTTGAAATTCCGCGCAGTCTCTCTAACTCCCCATGACGATGAAATAATCGTGTAAAAACAGCTATACGTGCCATAGATAGGTTACGTTCTAAAATGCGAGGAGCTTTGTAGTGAAGAGCTACGGCAGCCTGACGAATTATTGCAATCGTTTCTGGTCTCACAAGAGTTGGATCTGAAAATGCTCGGGAGGCAGTTGCGATACTTACCCCAGCGTAAGCAGCCACTTGCGCAAGCGTGGCGCGTTTAGTCATAGGTTCTCACGATTCGATCATAATTAAAGAGCGACTAGAAAGGAACAGGCTCAGGCTATGAATGCATCCCCGCCTCAGGTATCCTGCACCTATCTGCTTTGAAAACAAATGACTTGGAGCTCCACCCGTGAAGAAAATATCTCGTATCCTTGTGCTTGCCCTGTTGGCATCTCTGCTCACCACCGTTGCAACACTGGCCCCTGCGCAGGCCGCGCCCGGCACGCTGACTGAGAATTTTACAACTTCTTCGCTTTTTAACGCCAATAACTGGGTATCTACAAGTAGCGGAGATTTTGGTGCGCACCCATGCCTGAGCGCGCTGAACGATTCAAATCCAGCGATCACGCTATCGCTAGGTACAACGTTGCCAGGGTGTAGCAGCCGCCCAGATACAAGCGGGGCTGGTTCACTCTTCTTAACATCAAATGACAATCAGCAAGCCGGCACGATGCTTTATAACCAAGCTCTACCAACATCTGGCGGATTAGATATCTCTTTCTATCAAGCACAGTACGGCGGAACTGGCGCTGATGGAATCTCATTCTTTGTTAAGGATGGATCAAAGACAGATCTAACCGTTGGCCAGCCAGGTGGAAACCTTGGATATAAGGGAATTCCTGGCGCACTCTTTGCTGTTGGTTTTGACTCATATGGAAACTGGATGAATCAAGGCTATGGGGATGGCGAGTGCACAAATAATATTTTAGGTGGAGTTCCTAAGGCACTCGCAGTTCGCGGCCCCGATACAAGCGACGGTAAAGATGGTACATCTGGTTTTTGTATTCTTCCAGGTGGATTTGTTGCGCCGAACGGTGCAATTGGCGCTGAATACTTCGGTACAGGATCAGATACCCGCGAATCGGCTGCACGACCTGTGAGAATTCTTGTAGATCCTTCAACAAACAGTAATCCTAAGATTCGCGTATACATGTGGAAATCAGGATCATTAACCCAAGACGTAAACACTGCGCCAATTGCACTGACGGTAGATCAACCGGCAGATTATGTTCAGGCTGGTACTTTCAAATTTGGTTTCTCTTCATCTACGGGTGGAGCTAAAGATATACATGCAATCTGGGGTCTTGGAATTGCACCTCTTATCGCCGAATCAGCACCTACTATTTATGTAGTACCTGATGATGTAACGGTAAGAGCTGGTGAAGCTGCGATTTACACATATAAGTTCTATTCCGATGCGGCAAAAACTATAGAAATAGCGGCTAATACCCTCTCTTATCCACAAAATATATGTGGCAGTGCCTACACTCTGAGCACCAATTATCCAGCCACGCTGCCGATCACTTGTACTGGTGCAGTTGCGATGTACAACACCATCACAGCTGACAGAGCGATATTAACTGTTGTTCGCGGAACACCATCAATTGAACCTGCAATGAACACAATCACAGGTTCTAGTGGCACACCTATTACTACAACGGCTGCTTATACTGCACGCAACTTCTTGAACATTCAAGATCTTAGATACACGATTTCACCTACGCTACCTGCAGGACTTTCATTCGATGCGACCACGGGAGTTATCTCCGGAACTCCAATATCGCTCAGTGCAGGCACATATACGGTCACAGCAATATCTTCTACTGAATCTGCAACAGCGAGCGTGATTATCAATATTGCAGCACCACTAACTTATGTCTACACAATCATGTATGACAAAGGAGCTGGTACTGCAGGTTTCTTGAACGCACAAAGAGGCACTGGTTCATCTGTAACGCTTTCAGCATTTAGTACCTCGACAATGGTGAAACCGGGATACACATTTCGTGATTGGTTGGGATCAGACTCCCTTACCTATGTAGATGCACAATCAATTACTATAAATGGCGCTCTAAATCTGACATTGACAGCCCGGTGGAGTACTAATCCATCTCGCACAGTTACTTATAACGCCGGCGCCGGAACTGGCATAGTCCCAACTCAAGTTGATGTTCTACAAGGAGAGACATTCGTAGTTGCAGTAGGAACTGGATTAATTCAGCCGGGCTACACATTTGCCGGCTGGAAAGATCTAGCTGAAACTGCTTATGCTGCTGGTGCTTCTTACACAGCGGGTGTAAACAACGTCATCCTTACAGCCCAGTGGAGTGTTACCAGCCAGAACGTCACGTATGTAGCAAACGGTGGAACTGGCGTGGTTCCAACGCAAGCCAATGTGGCAACTGGCGCAACATTTACTGTCGCCGCTAACTCGGGTTTAACTAAGGCGGGCTACTCATTTATAGGTTGGAAAAATGCTGCAGATACAGCATATGCAGCTGGCGCAACTATCATCATGGGCGCAACAAATATCACTCTGACTGCTCAGTGGCTCATTAATTCCTATGTTTATGCAGTCGCATTTGAAGCAAATGGTGGAACAGGAACGATGTCAGGACTAACCGGTTCTGGTTCTTCAGTCGCACTGTCGCCAAATACATTTACGCGCACAGGATATTCATTTTTAGGCTGGATGGATGATACATCCATGACCTACGTAGATGGTCAGACTTTGATGTTAGTTTCTACAACAGCTCTGGCATTACATGCTCAGTGGTTACAAGATAAACCAGTAGAACCAGTGTTAACAGACAAGATCACTTCAATAGCTCCAGCAAAAGGCTTTGCGAATGATCAGATCGTTATAACCGGAGAATTTAACCACGTCATAACCTCAATATCTATTGACGGTAAGTTGTTGCCAGCAAACTCATGGACACAAACTAAAACTACGGTCACCTTTATTGCTCCTACCCACGATGTTGGCAAAGTTGATATTAAGCTCATTAATGGCTTTACGCCTGAACTTGCTACACAGCAATTTGAGTACCTCAAACTGGATGACATCAAAATTGGCATCGATGATATTAAGTGCCTTGGCACATTTGATAAAGCATGTTCACTAAAGCCTGGTGCAGTGCAACCTGTTTCTTTCCAACTTGCCTCAAATGCATTATCTGCCAAGAGCATTAAGACGCTTAAATCATGGAAGCTTCAAAATGCAAAGCAGGTGGTTGTTTATGGCTATGCATCACCAGAAGGATCTAAAGCACTTAACGATAAGTTAACCAAAAAGCGTGCCGCAGAAGTTGGTGCATGGTTAAAGAAGACATGGCCAAACTTATCCATTAAGACAATGGGCCTAGGCACAACCTATAACCGCCTCTGCAAGCCATTTAAAAACCGATGCGCAATGATCAAGGTTGTTACTATTAAAAAGTAAGAAACCTAAAGTTAAATTACAAAAGCCCCACAGAGATTATTCTGCGGGGCTTTTGTTCTGTAACTCTTGGAAAGATCACTCTTTGACTAAGTGTTTGAAATCTAGCACTCATAACTTTATCCACAGCGAAAATCCCCTGAACCCCGCCAGCGGTGCACACCATAAGTAGCCCTTCGGTTAGTCGCGTGGGGCTACTTTTATTTTCACCTGTGCCAAAGAGACATTTCTACTCCAGGCAGCATTCACAATCGCTGGAAACATCGGAGTTTTGCGCGTTACCCTAGAAAATCCTGGGGAGAAATAGGTACAGTTTCGGCCATGTCAGGCTCGACAATCGTCTCAATCCGTTCACTCAAGCGCAGCTTTGGGGACGTGCGCGCTGTAGATGGCATCGATTTAGATATTACGGAAGGGGAGTTCTTAACTCTTCTTGGACCCTCAGGCTCAGGCAAAACAACCGTGCTTCGCATGATCGCAGGATTCGAAAAGCCTGACTCGGGAACAATTACCTTGGCGGGTAAAGATGTTTCCCAACTTCCTCCTTATGAGCGAGATGTAAACACTGTATTTCAAGATTATGCGCTCTTTCCGCATATGGATGTATTAGCAAATATTGAATATGGATTAAGGGTCAAAGGCTTTGCAAAACAAGAATGTCGATCACGAGCCCTAACTGCTCTGAAGCAAATTCGCCTCGAAGGGTACGAGAATAGAAAACCTGCACAGCTATCTGGTGGACAGCGTCAACGCGTTGCACTTGCTCGAGCTCTCGTAAACCAACCCGCAGTTCTTTTGCTAGATGAACCATTAGGAGCTCTGGATTTAAAGTTGCGTGAGCAGATGCAAATTGAGCTCAAGGCACTTCAGCGCGAAGTTGGAATTACTTTTGTATTTGTTACTCACGACCAAGAAGAAGCACTTTCCATGAGTGATCGAATCGCTGTTTTTAATCACGGCAAGATTGAGCAGATTGGAACTCCTCGGGAGATTTATGAGAATCCAAAAAGTGAATTTGTCTCCGAATTTGTAGGGCAGACTAATCGAATTGAATATGACGGTAAAAAAATTAACATAAGGCCTGAATTTGTCACAATCTCTCGTGCTAGTTCTACAGGTGGGCGTAGCGTTCAAGGAACACTGCGCGATGCGATTTTTGTTGGTGCATCTACTAGATATTTATTCGATACTTCCATCGGATTTCCTATGATTTCTACGCAATCAAATAACCAGTTAAAGGTGGGCGATGTCGTGACTCTGTCATGGCAAGAAGAGAAAGAATTCCTAGTTCAACAATGAATTGGGGAGGCCATATTCAACCGCTGAATATGGATGATCAAGATGGAGGTACAGATGCATAGTAAGCGTCTGTTTTCACGTATAGCAGTTGCATCAGTAGCAGCGCTCATTCTGGCCGGATGTTCATCTAGCAATGATGAAGCATCAAGCAGTGGCGTACCTGATGTCCCAATGATGAATTCACTTGGCGCTGGGGAAGGCCAAGTAAATGTCGTGGCTTGGGCCGGATATGTAGAGAATGGTTCTACAGATCCCAACGTTGACTGGGTAACTGGTTTTGAAAAAGAGACTGGCTGCAAAGTAAATGTTAAAAATGGAGCAACCTCAGATGACATGGTCGCCTTAATGAAGACTGGCGAATATGACGTTGTCTCTGCATCTGGTGATGCATCACTCCGCTTGATTTATGGAGGAGACGTTGCCCCAGTCAATACTGAATTGATTCCAAACTATGCAGATATTTTTGATAACTTAAAGCTCCAGCAATGGAACTCAGTTGATGGTGTTGCCTACGGTGTCCCACACGGCCGTGGAGCTAACTTACTGGCCTATCGCACAGATATCGTCAAGCCTGCCCCAACATCATGGGGCGCAGTATTTGATGTCAATTCACCATATAAAGGAAAGATCACTGCATACGATTCACCAATCTACATTGCAGATGCTGCGCTTTATTTGATGAAGACGCAACCAGATCTAGGAATTACATATCCATATGCTCTAGATCAAAAGCAATTCGATGCAGCTGT
The DNA here is from genome assembly GCA_009701185.1 of Actinomycetota bacterium. Classification (GTDB taxonomy): domain Bacteria; phylum Actinomycetota; class Actinomycetes; order Nanopelagicales; family Nanopelagicaceae; genus Planktophila. The sequence goes on from WLKQ01000002.1 coordinate 56,076, forward strand.
CGAATTACTGAAAGCACAGAAGCCACTTATTGGCGAGTATTGGGGAGATTACCTCAAGCATGTTGCATCACTTAAATCAGGTGGAACTGTTCTTGGAACTACCTGGCAAGTTAATATCAACTTGGCAAAGGGTGAAGGCACCAAAGTTGAAGGCATCAAGCCAACTGAGGGTTCTACTGGATGGTCAGATACATGGATGATTTCATCAAAGGCCAAGAACCCAAACTGTGCTTATTTGTGGATGAATCACATTGCATCACCAGAGGCTAATGCCGGTGTTGCTGAGTGGTTTGGTGAAGCTCCATCAAATGCTAAATCCTGCGATCTCACCGCTGATAAGAATCACTGCGCAACTTTCCATGCAGCAGATGATGCTTATTGGGATGATGTGTACTACTGGAATACACCAACTGAGGCGTGCCTTGATGGCCGCACAGATGCTACGTGCGTTCCATATGCTGAATGGGTCAAAGCTTGGTCCAGTCTGCGTAACTCATAAGTAAATAAGCCGGGCGCAGTCACAACTGCGCCCGGTTTATCTTTTTGAAAGGGGGAGCTATGTTGCAAGAAATCTCAAACACAATGCATAAGAAGCCAAAACTTCGACTTGTAGCTCTTCTTACTGCGCCAATTTTGTGGCTCGTAGTTGCTTACTTAGGCGCGCTTGCAACCTTACTTGTTGCAGCATTTTTTACGATTGATTCATTTACTGGCAATGTTATTCAAACATTTAATTTAGGAAATTTCCACGACATGTTTACCGATGCTGCATACAAAAATGTCGTATTACGCACTGTGGGGATAGCCCTTCTCGTAACAGTGGTGTGCACGGTTCTGGCAATACCTATGGCCTTTTACATGGCAAAGATTGCAAAGCCACGCTCTCAAAAGATTTTGGTTGCACTCATACTTACCCCACTCTGGGCCTCATATTTAGTCAAGATTTATGCATGGCGAACAATGCTAGAGCCAGGCAATGGTGTTCTTGACTGGTTACTTGGTCCGCTTGGATTTTCATCACCTGGCTTTGGTGGCCCGGCAATTATTATTGGTCTTTCCTACCTATGGCTGCCCTACATGATTCTGCCTATTTACGCCGGGCTTGAACGACTACCAAATAATCTTCTTGATGCATCCGGTGATTTAGGGGCTCACAATTGGCACACATTTCGTCGGATCGTATTACCTCTAATTTTCCCAAGTCTTGTTGCAGGTTCAATGTTTACATTCTCACTCAGCCTAGGTGATTACATCACCGCCACAATTATTGGTGGAAAATTACAGATGCTTGGTAACGTGGTTTATCAGAATTTCAGCATTAATCTGCCCTTTGCTGCCACCATTGCAACGATTCCAGTAACAATTATGGCAATCTATTTATGGATGGTGCGCCGTACCGGAGCACTTGCGAGCCTGTAATGACAATCTCACGAAATGCACGGCTCATACTTGCCGCCTTATTGGGAGTAGGTCTTGCATTTATCTATGTGCCATTAACCGTTGTTGTTATCAACTCATTTAACTCCAGCCGCACATTTAGTTGGCCACCTTCAGAGCTGACAACTAAATGGTGGGCTAAGGCCATTGAAAACACTGGAGTACGCGAAGCTCTGAAGTGGTCGATCTTGGCTGGACTATCTGCTACCGCCATTGCACTGCTACTGGGAACGGCGCTTGCTTTTGCCGTGAGTAGATATGATTTTTTTGGCAGGGAAGTAATTTCACTACTAGTAGTTCTTCCTATCTCTCTACCAGGAGTTGTAACAGGTATTGCATTAAATAACGCATTTACAAAGCAGCTTGGAATGTCGACCGGATTACTTACAGTCGTTATTGGTCATGCCACATTTTGTATCGTTGTTGTTTACAACAATGCTGTAGCTCGACTCAGACGCATGGGAACTTCATTACAAGAAGCCTCAATGGATTTAGGCGCTAATGGCATTACAACCTTTAGGTTAATCACTCTGCCAAACATGGCTTCGGCTCTATTTGCAGGTGGCTTGCTTGCATTTGGACTCTCTTTCGATGAAATTGTCGTTACAACATTTACCGCCGGTCCAGGAATCCAGACGCTACCCATTTGGATTTATAACAACTTATTCCGACCAAACCAAGCGCCTATTGTTAATGTGGTTGCAGCGACCTTGGTCTTTTTATCTATAGTTCCGATTTATCTGTCGCAGCGCCTCAGTAGTGATAGTTCAACTGGTGGTCGATTCTAAGCAGCACTTTGGATTTTTTCTGGGCGCGTTGAGAGGGTGGGAGCTTCGTGGGTGGAGCTCCACTGAGAAAACTGAAAATTCATGCATGCATCGTTATCAACTTGTTATAGGAATCCTGGATTATGGGTATTGCCAAGGGGTTTAAGGCTCCCTATTATTTGAACGTTCAAATTACTTGAGAATAAGGGGAAAGTATGAAAAAGGCTCCAATAGGGGTGTCATTACTGGCACTTGCATTAACTCTTTCACTCGTGCCGCAGGCTCGTGCTGCCGAAGCTGTCACCACAATTTCTGTTTCTACGTGGGGTTCATCCCCATCGGAGACTTCAGCACTAAAAGATGCTGTCGCGACCTTTGAATCACGAAACCCAAGCATCAAAGTGGATCTGATTGTCGATAACGACCATGGCGCACAGATGGCCGCTCGTTTCGCCTCAAAGACTCCTAACGATGTCTTTTATCTAGATGCTGGCGTTGCACAGGATTGGGCGGCGCAAGGTGTGCTTCTTGATCTCATGCCTTCAATCACAACTGCGAAATTTAATTTAACTAAATTCAACGCAAGTTACCTAAAGCCTTTCCAAAGTGGAGCAAAGCTATTTGGTCTACCAAAGGATGCAAACCCACTAGTTCTAGAGGGAAATAAGGATCTGATGGCAACTGCAGGAATTACTGCACTTCCAAAGACAACATCACAGTTTGCATCACACGCTAAAGCGCTACTTGCAAAAGGTATAACTCCAATGTGCGTTGATGCTGATATCAATCGCCTCGGTGCATACTTTGTTGCATTCGGTGGTGGCTTAGCATCTTCTACAAACAAATCATTGCTTTCTTCAGCTACATCTAAGGCTGGGCTTGAGTGGGCTATGACTAATTATAAGAGTGGTGCCTTCAAGACTCCGGCACAACTTTCAGCTGGCTGGGCTGGCGAAGCTTTCGGTAAGGCAAAGTGTGCTTACACGATGGAAGGCGCATGGCTTGATCCATACCTAAAGGACTCTTTCCCAGATGTTTACGACTCAATGATTAAGGGTCCACTACCAACTGCTAAACAAGCTGGATCACTTGCATTCACTGCTGCTTATGCAATTGGTAAGGATTCACCACATCCAAAAGAGGCTTGGACCTTCATTGAATACATGACAGGTGCTCGTGGAATGACTGTCTGGACTTCATTTGGTGTTGCAATTCCATCTCGTTCAGATGTTGCAACTCCACTTGGTTATGAAGTCAATGGAACTGTGGCAAAGCTTGCAACGACAGTTACAACTCCAGCATTTAAGGGTTGGGGCGATGTAGTTGGTGCATTCAATAATGAAGCTAAGAAGCAGATACAGGACAAGAACTTCAATGTTAAAAAAGCAGCAGCAGCTATTATTGCCGCCGCAGAAGCCGCTTGGCCAAAGGGATAATCCACATAGACAAGCCTTGATTCAGGTACCTAAATCGCCTGAGTCAAGGCAAATCTAGACAAGAGTAAGAGTTGATTCCGCCAAAGAGTTGGAATCAACTCTTACTCTTAGCCTTTGTACCACCATTATAAATGACCAAGAGAAGGGAAGGTTATGACATCAACTAGTCACAGAACCTCCCGACTCGGTCGAAAAAGATCAGAGTCTTTGGTGGCCTATGGTTTCATTTCAATTCCTATGGCGCTTTTTCTTTTTCTAAGCGTGGGTATCTTTATTTATGCAGTCTATATCTCAACATTCGACTGGGGCATTATGGGTCCTACCAAAAATATAGGACTTGATAATTACCGCAAAGCTTTTTCTGATCCAATATTCTTAAAGGCAATAAGAAACTCAGTTAAATATGCGCTGCTAGTGGTTCCAATTCAAAGTGCGATAGGACTGTATCTGGCATTGCTGGTCAATTCGAAGATTAAGGGAAGTAAGTTTTTTCGTTCAGCTTTCTACTTTCCTTCAATAGCAAGTAGCGCAGCAATCACCACACTCTTTATCTTTCTTATGGCACCGGATGGTGTATTCAATGGGGTTTTAAGATTCTTTGGGGTAGATACAGCCAATCTCTTTAATCAAGGTGCTTGGTTATCCGACTCGAGGACTGCGCTGTACTCCATAATTGGTTTGAATGCGTGGACAACCAGCGGAACAATGATGCTTTTCTATCTTGCTAATTTGCAAACCGTCGATTCTCAATTTGCTGAAGCAGCAGTAATGGATGGTGCCACCAGGAGACAGGTCTTTTGGTACATCACAATGCCGCTGTTAAAGCCAGCCCATCTTTTTGTAGTTGCAACCGGAATGATTGGCGCCTTGCAACTCTATGATCAAGCAATTTTGGCGGGTGGCGCCGATGGCAGCCCTGACTATTCTTTGATGACCGTAGTTCTCTATATTTACAATGCCTGCTTTAGAAAATTTGAGTTTGGGTATGCAAGTGCTATCGGTGTAATTCTCTTTGTAATCATCTTTTCTCTTACCGTTCTTCAGAAGTCACTTTTCGGTTCTGCAGCGTGGAAAGGGGATAATTGATGAGTAAAGTGCGCAAATATAGCTTCTATTCCCTTTTGATCTTCTATTCAATCTTGACCATTGTTCCTTTTCTCTGGTCTCTTAGTACATCTTTTAAACCTTCAGATGAGGTTTATCAGAGCAACTTAATACCCGATCAACCGACGATGAAGGCGTATGCGACGGTATTTGGCAAAATTCAACCAAATTTTCAAACGCTTTTTGCGAACTCTCTCTTTATAGCCTGTGGAGTCGTGGTTCTGCACTTAATTTTTGCGGCATTAGCCGGATATGCCTTTGCTCGCCTTAGGTTCCCAGGTCGCGATGTTCTATTTTTTGTCGTTCTAGGCTGCATGATGATTCCCGATCAACTGCGTCTAGTTCCAATGTACCAATTGCTTGTGAAGATGGGTCTCATCAATACCGGCCCTAGTAATTATTTGGCCATCTTTCTCATCAAAGCTATCAGCGCCGCCGATGTTTTTCTTATGCGCCAATATTTCCTGACTATGCCCAAGGAGATGGAAGATGCGGCCAAAATTGATGGAGCAGGACCGTTCCAGCTTTTCACGCGAGTGATGCTGCCTAATGCTGCTCCAGTTTTGGCGACGGTAGCGATTTTAACTTTCCAGGGAACCTGGAATGACTTGTTCTGGCCTTCCATTGTTTTGCAAAGTCCATCCCATTGGACACTTCCATTTGGAATTCTGCAGTTTAAAGGCCAATTCTCGACAGACTGGCCCCCCATAATGGCGTTAGTTGTTCTCTCCACCGTTCCCATCCTTGCCCTCTACACATTCGGACAGCGCTACATCATCAATGTTCAACTCGCATCGTCGGCGAAGGGTTGAGTATGAACACTTTTAAAGACCGCAGAGTGTCATCGGTATTTCGTGAAGCGCTAGGCCAGGTGTGGGATTTACATGTTAAAGCGATCCCTACCGCAATGATATGGGCTATTTCGCTGATGTTTATTTTTCAGAGCCCTAGCTTGCTCATTAAGCTCATCTGTTCAATCATATGCTCGGTAATTTCATTAATTAATGCTGCTATGGTCAATTTTTCGACCCCAAGAGTCACGCTACGGAAGCTAGTAAAAACATCGGAGTTTCAAAGGATCTTGTTACTTAACATTTTGTTGGGAATCTTATTTGTTATTGCTCTCAATAATGCGATTAATATGATTCCGACGCCAATGTGGCTATCACTTATTATTATGTCAATCGTTCCCTCACTGTTGATGTTATGGATGGGAATGATGATTGTATTTAATCCCATATTCATTATGAATACAGCTACTGAGAGTTCAAAAACGGCTTCAGAAATGTTTTTCTATTATTTAAAGAGTGAAAAGAGAGTGATTGCATTGACTTTCTTTATCATACTTGCACTTGCACCTTTAATTTTTCTCTTTATATGCATCGCCCTCACATTATCGCAGGCTCTTACAGTCAGAAACTTTCAGGAGCTCAACTCAACATTTACAAGTAAGGTAGATATTCATAATGGATGAGTTGAAGACTGGTGAAAAAACAGTTAATTATGAAGTCATTTTAGAAGACAATGACCCGGCTTTAAACCCGGCTAATAGGCCACATATAGATCAAGCCGTTGAGATGATTCTGGGCAAAGCCCATGGTTTTGAAGTCCCATTTGCCGCAGTACCTTTGAAAGAGCACAAGAATTTACCCGAACAGAATCTTTACAGTTGCCTTTTTGGACGAGATTCATTGCTGATTGCAGATCTACTTTTCAACGTTAAGCCACATTTGCGGATGAATGTTATTCAGGCCCTAGCACTCGTTCAAGGCTCCACGGTTGATTCCAAAAGTGAAGAGGAGCCGGGACGAATCGCCCACGAAGTGAGAACTATTGATGATCCAGTAGCGCGCAAGCTTCAAGATGAAGGCGATTGGAAGTTCCCTTATTATGGTTCGGTTGATGCAACCTTGATTTGGATGAAACAGGTTTCTAAGGCCGCAGAAGCCGATCCCTCGATTCTAGACATCATGGTTGGTGGTCTTGCTCTGTGGGAGCGATTTATTGCCTCTACACAGTGGCTCGTCACACGTCTTGATACATCATCTGGTTTCATCGAATCATCTCGATCAAATCCCAAAGGCATCGCCAATCAAATGTGGAAGGACTCTGGTGATTCCTACATGCATGCCAATGGAGTTCTCGCTCGTGGTGACTCAACAGCATCTGTTGAAACTGTAGGCGAGACGTATGATGCAATTCTTGCGGCGAAGGCAGTTCAGTTGTTGAAACCGAGTACGAAGTGGCCACTGTCAACCTCTGAACTCTCTAAATTAGCGCGACATGTGCAGCTCTCTTTAATCGGACATTTTTGGATGGGAGATAGTTTTGCTCTGGGTCTTGAGCGATCTCCCGATGGTGGAGTGACCAAATTTGAATCCTTAGCCAGCAACCAAGGTCGACTTTTAGATTCAGGTGTCATTTCCGGCGATGAATTTAGTCAATACCGTGAGGCGATTGCCACAGCTATGACAGATAGTTCAATGTTAGGCGATAGTGGCTTGCGCACACTTGCACGCAGTCATGTTTCTTACCGCCCTGGGGGCTATCACACAGGTTCGGCATGGCCATTCGATGGAGTCTTAACGGCTCGCGGACTTCTAAAGCATGGTTTCATAAAGGAATCCCAGCAAGTGCAAGCTAGAATCAAAAATGCAATTGAATCTTCAGGGGGATACCCGGAGTTTTTCCGAGGAGATTGGCCCGAGAAGGATTTAATTAACCGTTTTATTCAGGATGTACAATTTGATGATGAAAGCGGAGTGCGTGCGCATACAAATCGAATTGCACAGCCACCTCAAATTATCCAAGGCTGGACCGTTGCGGCCTATTCGTGGCTTACTAGTAGAGGTTGATTGCACTCTAATCAAAAAATTAGAGGCGAGTAATAAATAATGGATAAGTCAAGAGCCTCTATTGTTTCAGTTGCAAAAGCAGCTGGTGTCTCACTGCAGACCGTTTCAAATGTACTTAACTTTCCGGAAAGAGTTCGCCCAGAAACCCGCGATAAAGTAATGCAAGCAATTGAGAAGCTGGATTACACACCAAATTTATCGGCTCGCCGTTTACGGTCTAATCGATCGTCCTCTATCGCTGTACGCGTTGACTCAAATGCTCCTATGGGAAAGGGCTCAGACGCTCTCTATTCAGGCTACATTCAAGATGAATTCGTGTACGAACTTGTGCGGGCTTGCGAGATTCGCAGTATTAAGGTTTTTACATATACATGCGAGCCAGATGAAAATGAAGTAGAAAAGCTATCAAAACTCATCGATTCACGAGATGTTGATGGTTTTCTTTTAACTTCCACAGTAGAAGCTGATCCACGTTTAAAATACCTATTAAGTAGAAATGTCCCATTCTTGAGCTTTGGACGACCGTGGGGCAGTACGCCCGAATTTGCTAATTCATATCCCTGGATCGATGTTGATGGTGCTAGTGGAACAAGAGATGCAACAAAGATGTTTTGGAAGCTAGGTCATCGAACAATTGGATTCCTAGGTTGGAAAACTACTAATTCAAATCCTGCTAAACCTAAAAGTGTTGCCGATGACCGTTTACTGGGTTGGTCGCATGCATATGCTGAACTGACGGGCCTTAAGTCGAAAAAATCCAGCCGTGACTTGTGTGAATTGGGAGATGAATCTATTGCCAGTGCACGTGTGTCAACAGCTAAGTTATTAGCTCGCCACCCTGAAATCGACGCCATTGTCTGCGCCAGTGACACATTGGCACTAGGCGCTCAAATGGAAATTTCAAGATTAAAGAAATCAATTCCAGTCTCTGGTTTTGATAATAGCCCTACATCTAAAGCTTTTAATTTCTCATCGTTAGATCAAAATATTTCTGAAGTTGCATCTCTGGCCTTAAAGGTCTTGATGGGCGAAGAGGGACATTCGATTAAGAAACTCAATCCACCTAACCAAGTAAGTGAACCTAATTTGATTATTCCCCCTAGATTGATTATCCGCTGATTGGGAATTACTCTGTTCAGTGGACTAATTCCCAATCACTGAGCGAATATTTCCTTTAAGTATTTAGATACTTGCCATATGGTGAAGTAGTCCGCCTGTTTTGAACTTCAGTGCTGGAGTCTTAGACCAGACATCCATAGCGTCATCAAAGCTCTTTGAATTTGCATGGAACTTATCGAGTGATGCGCCAAATGCCTGAGCATTGTCGAATTCGATTGCAAATAACCACGTTCCGTTGAACTCGCCGTATCCGCCTTCCCACACCTTTACATCTTTAGCACCCTCTGCAAGAAATAGCTTCTTCCATTCACCTAGGCGTGCCATTTGCTGACGTCGAGTTGTTCCCTCAACACCCTCACAGATCCATATTTCATTTGTTGTTGCCATAGTTATATCTCCTCCGTGCCGAGTTTCGGCTTTTTGCAACGTACTCGCATAGTCAGGTCATTACAATAGAAATGACCTGTCAGTGTTGAGGGTGCACATCTCACAGGCTCAGAGTGAATGATCCTGATCTCTATCCGATGAACTAAGCAGGTGTTACCGGGGGAGCAGCGATTGCAGAAGGCAATACGAGCTCGGGTTTAACTGGCTCATCTCCTGCTAAATCTTGTAAAACTTTGTCAACGGTTGTAATGACGCTCTCAAGCCCATTTTCAGCGGCATCAATTGCTTGAGCTAAGAATCTATTGAACTCGCGGCCAACGCTGACATCAAATAAAATTCCCGATGTTTTCTGACGATTGCTGACATTAAATATGTAATCACTCTCATCTTCTGAAGTCGCTGCACCATTCCACTTAGCAAAGGCCCACTCTTTGGTGTTATACATTCCATTAAACATAATGCGATCGGTGGAGAGCACAACATCGCCGACTTCTTTATATGCCTGTATTGCATCCCCGGGCACAAATGTTCCACGCATAGCGCCAACTCGATATCGAATTCCGGCAACAATTGGAATGCTTAAACCCTGACTACCTCCAACATATTGACCAGGTGTTCTACCTGCTTCATGAAACTGTCCGCGCCCACTCCAGATAACAATCTCTCCAGGTTTTTGCACCGCTAAATTAGAGACCGCATCTTCACCCTTAATCGCGCTCTCAAAGGCCGCCTTTATCTTGTTAAAGATCTCGATATCACCAGCCCACTTAGCGTGCTGATACTCATAGTCACTCAACGCGCTCTTGAACGCCTTTTTAGCTTTTCGATCTGCCCAAAATCCCATGGCCATAGTCTGCTCCTAACCACCGACATTGTCAGTTACTCGAGTACAGCTACTTCTTTTTTAAGTCACGGTAAAAGTTTTCATGCGGCCCGATAAGCAGAAGCTTGAGACTTCCCACAGAAACAAAGCGATAGGCCAGAAGCCACTCTTGACGGTTAATGATGAACTTATAAACGTAGATACCTTCTAGGTCGGCAGCTTTAGCATCTCCAAGAAGGGGATTTGCAACCAACTGATTCAATGCCTTATCTAATGAAGCCTTTTGATTCTTATGAAGCTTCTTTACCTGGCGAGCAAAAGTCGGTGTAAGTAGTAACTCCATCACCCGAATGCGTAGTGGCCAGCAGCGGTCTCAGCATCACTCTTTAAAATCTCTTTAATCAGAGCGAAGGAGAGATCAGGATTAGCCTCAGCAATGGCAGCGATTTTGAAATAGAACTCAATCTGCTTCGGAATCGATCTGTGCTCGATCGCGGCAATTCGTCCTGCCGCCTGAACAAGATCATCTGAAAGCTTTACATTTGTTGCCATGGTCAGAACCCCTTTGAGTTGCCACACCATATCAGTAAAAGTATCTAAAAGTAACCTTTTGCCACCATAGCCCCAACCCACCAAATCCTTGATCTTCATCTATCCTCTTTTCACTTAGGCTCTGAATTTAATAGTTAGGGACTGACAGAAAAGCAAACTAATCCACAGCTTTCAATAATTCGCGTACCACCGACATTGTCAGTTACTCACAGTAGTTTGATCGCATGTTCGAGACCATATTTTTCGCAACCCTGATCTTCCTCTTTCTTAACCGCAACAAAAAGAGGCGCAGACCACGAGGCCTCGATGCAGAGCTCAAAGAGCTCGTTGAAAACTCCAACGATGCAACTGGTATTGGCCTTGAGATTAAGCGCCTGTTACTAGATGTAATCAACGATGACAAGAATGACCTTGAGAAGTTCTCTGATATACGCCTTGCCCAAGCTCAGCACATATTAGATAGAGCAGGTCCAGGGGCTTTGTATTGGATGAGTGAGATTGCAGGCCAGTTAGCCACACTGTCGGCTGCACAGATAAATGGAATTCCTACCAACGTCAATGCCGAACTGCGCGATGGCGCAACACCAGAAGACATTGTTCGAATAGTTGTCAGGCCCTAGCTACCTCTTGTTAAGAAGGAATCAGAGTATTGGCAAAAATCTGCCAAGCAAGGGCTGATTTAGCTATCAAAGAGAGGGTTATGTAGGTTCGCTCTCCACGGATGTAATCACTCCACTTTCCAACCTTCTTGTACTGCAACCATTGCACAAGGGCAAAGGAGTTAAAGAAGACAAAGATTGTAAAGACGATTCCGTAAACAAATGCCGGCGCTGAAGTATCACTGACTCCACCGATAGAAAAGACATAAAACAAAAGTACTAGCCAAGGAACAACTCCCGCGATGCAACCAAAGATAAATGGAAGCCATCCGCCATTACCAGGTGTCTCATATTTTTCCTGTAGCCAACCAAATAAAATCATCGATGCATTCACGCCAAAGATCGAGATGATTGATGAAATCTCTGCAACGCCTGTGACTTGTGCGATCAATACAATCATTACAGATGAGCTAATCGCATACTCGACCCAGCGGAAGTAATTTCTCTGGGCTGCAATACCTGCGCTATAGCGGCCAAAGAACTGCGGGCTTGCGACAATAAAATGAGCCAAAGCCGATAAGCCTAAGAAAATCGCTACCGTTAAACCGACTGGTGTTGAGAACAAAACGACAGGAGCTGCAAAGCTAGATCCTGGCGGACCCGACATATAGGTTGCAGTGATTGGTAGTGCAAAGTCATTACTCAATGCCAGAACGGCAATCATTTGCGCTAGATGCAGCGTTCCGGCCAGCACATTAGTTCTACGAAGACTTTGGGTTGTAATCGGTTTTCTCATAGTCCAAGCCTAGCCGCCCCATAATAAAACCGCCTTGGCTCACCAAATTTTCACCGAGAAAGTTCGCATGGCCTGCGCTAACTTTGCGCCATGCTCGGAGGAATCAATAACGGACTTTATTTCCAAGGCTTTGGCGGATTTATCGGTGTAGCCATCCTTGCGCTCATTCTTAAGTGGATATTTCCCACTAAAAAAGATCCGCTAGCCAAAGCCGAACGCAAAGCCATGAAAGCATCACTGCGCCAACTGCGGCGTAAGTAAGCGCAGCTATCTCCATGTCACTCGTCGTAGTTACCGGTGGATCTCGAGGCCTTGGTTTTGAAACCGCTAAAGCACTAAAAGCACTAGGCCATGACATCGTCTTAGTTGCTAAAGACAGCGCCCGCCTTGCCCAGGCTGCAGCCGAACTTGAGTGTGATTTTCGAAGCGTTGACTTAGAAGATATCGACGCCGCTAAGAAATGCTTCGATGAAATCTTAGAAACCTTTGGAACACCAGAGATACTGATCATTGCCCATGCAGTGATGAGTGCAAAGATGTCAAAGACTCTTAAAACCGATAATGCAGAGTGGCGCAGAGTGATGGCGATAAATTTAGATTCAGTATTTTGTGCACTCAACATATTGGCCGCACCTATGGCAGCAGCGCGCAGTGGCCGAGTAATTGTCTTCTCTGCATGTTTGGGTCGCATGTCTGGACCCGGCAACACTGGGGGATTAGCGCCTTACAGAGTCAGTAAAGCTGGCGTCAACGCACTCGTTCGAAACCTGGCACATGAGACTGGATTAGGCAGCCGCGGTTTCATAATCGATGCACTGTGCCCAAATCATTCACGCACCGATATGGGCGGTCCCGATGCACCTTTATCTGCCGAAGATGGTGCACGCACAGCAATCTGGCTAGCAACTCGCGAGTTCGATGTTAACGGCGCAACTGATCAAGAGAAGTTAACGGGACTCTTGTGGGAAGAGATGAAAGTCGTACCCTGGTGATTGAGTGCTTAGTGATTTCTATGCACACCATTAGGCTTGATGTATGACTAAACAGCAAGAGTTTACGGTGCTGCAAACCTATAAGGATTTTGAGCTTCGCGAATATCTTCCATGCGTGATTGCAGAGGTCAAAGTCTCTGCCCCGTATTCAACTGCAACAAGTGCTGCATTCTCTTCATTATTTAAATACATCTCACAGGGCAATAAGTCCTCACAAAAAATTGCTATGACTGCCCCAGTAATTGCCGCCCAAAGAGCAGATAAGCCCAATACTGATGAGTGGTATGTATCTTTTGTCATGCCAGCCGGCAGCAGCTTTGCCGATATGCCAGATCCAAATGATTCACGAGTGACCTTGCGTGAATTAGGTGCGCAGACCTGTATCGCTACTTCATTTCGAGGCAAAGCAACGGAGGAGCTATCTGCTAAGAAAACGGCCCAACTGCGAGCAGCAGCCGTTAAGGAAAATATTGCGCTCTCTGATGAAACGCGAATCTGCCGTTTTGATCCACCAGTAAAGCCCGGCTTCTTGCAGTACAACGAAATCGTGATCCCTATTTACGCTGGGAAGTAGACGTTGGCAGGGGAGCCCGGTGATTAAGAGTTAACGGAAGTAAGGTCTTACGCACTACTAATCGCGCGCCCTAACCGCGGTGCTTCAATTTATGCTCCTTGGCTTCACCCAAATCTGGTCAGCCCAGAGCTAATTAAATACTGGCAAAATTACTTAGCAAATTAGCTCACGGCTTCACTTATTATTTCCCATACTCAGCGAATCAATTGTGATGTAGCGTCCAGTTTGAAACTCATTCTTGATTTCAGTGGTCGTTGCCATCAACGCATTAAAGGTCTCATCAAAAGTCGCCTTTCGATTTAACAACCACCAACCCGCCATTGCTGCAGTTGCGTTAGACGTTCCCACTGTAAATTTGTTGGAGCCATCTAACATCGTTGCATACCAGCGCGCATTCAAAAAGAAATCTGTCTGCCCCTGCGCTCCATTGCTATAGCGTGCAATGTATGGAACCGCCTTTGGGTTATAGGCAATACCCTTAACTCCAGGATCTGGATTATCAGTTGCTCCAATTGAAACAGTGTCAGCAAGACAAGCCGGTGCAAATATGTCTTTATGGTTTCCATCATTACCGGCAGAAGTTATTACCGGCACATGCGCAGCTTTAAGTGTTGCAACACTGGCCGCCATTCCCACTGGAATATTGCACCCTGGTCTTATTCCACCTTGTGCAAGGCTTACAACGGCGATGTTGTACTTGACTCGGTTAGCAATGATCCATGCAAAAGCTGCCTGAACATCACTCAAGGAGTACAGATATGGCGCTCCCGATGCCGTCATTCCAGCGATTCGTATAGGAATGATCTTTGCAGCCGGATTAACTTTCAGTGCAATTGATGCCATCTGCGTTCCATGATCAAAGGTTTTATTCTTTGTTGCAGGCAGTTGCGCAGCCCCTACACCTTCCATGGTTAACTTTCCATCCGGGCAAGTGCCATATGAGATAACACAGACTTCGTAGGCAATACTCTCCTTAAATCGTGTTGTATTCATTCCAGTATCGATGATCGCAATCGTTGGAGGAGTATCGGCCATAACGGCCTGAACTGTGCTGACAGTCAGTGCGCTCACAAAGAGCGCGATAATTATTTTCTTCATTTAATCTTTAAACCTTTCTCCACATTGATTGCATTGATAAAATGGCGTTGTAGTTACATATTTCTGTTCGATATCAGTGCTACGACACATCGGGCACTGCCGATTAGCTACATTCCCCATCACTTCTTCCGCCTTTCTCGTAAGTAAATTCGCTCTTCCACTTTTGCTGACTCCAGATTGCGCTGGGCTGCAATCAGTTCAGCCATGGCGATGAAGACTGCTCGCTCTGCTGGTGCAAGCAACGGATCTTCTGCACGCTTAAGCCACTTCTGTCTCTCTTGTGCATAATGCATGAAATCGTAGATGCCCATCACTCACCACCTTCACCAATAAGTGCGCCACATACTTTGTTATGAATTTTCACAAAGTCCTGTGCTTCAACATTAAATATCTCGATCTCACAGGCACCACACTGCTGACAAATCGCGGTCCACAAATATGAGTTCAATTCTTCTCGCCAGATGAATCCAACAATGAGTGCGACTGAAATACCTTGGAGCGTTGGTAAGTTTCTGTGTTGGCGGATGGTCTGCAAATCCTGCAGATCAATCGCCTCTAACTTCTTAGCAACTGCCTTAGAAATTACGACTGCAATATCTTGATTACCACTGCCATGAGAGTGAAGAGTTAAACCACATGTACAGCTAGTCGAACCTGGTCCACTCTCATAGTGAAAGTGATAACCCTGTCCCTGCCAGCGCTTCAAGTTGGCGTAGTACAGCCAGGTCCTATACCGAGCGTATTTGGCCATATCTGGGGCTGTATCTAGCGCAGCTTTTAGCTTGTGCAATTGCCTGTCAGTAACCGTGACGTTTTCATAACTCACGCGATAGTCAGGCTCCAGCAGGAGGGGTGTTCCTGCTGGATCTGACTTTCCACCCTTAAGCAGCTTCATGACTACCTTCTTTTCTAGCGAGTTCTTCAACTACCTTTACTCGCCTCAGCATCTCTTGTGCCTGCTCATGTAATCCAGCAAGCTCGTATAACTCAGCATGTGCTGTGTCGACCTTGATGAGGAACTTCCATTCCTGCCAACCCATTGCCTGTGCCAAACTCTTGGCCTCTTCGAAAAGTCTTCCAGCTGTTTCACGATCATCTAGTAGTTGGTAGGCAACTCCTAGAAAATATTTCAGTGTCCACACCTTCTGGTGGCTATTTAGAATCGTAAAGAAGTCGAGGGCTCGTTGCCCACAGTGCATGACCTCAACTGGATTCTTTAGCTCTACGTAAATCTCTGCTAAGCGGTAATCGCAATCAACTGCGTTTGCGACTTCATTGCGCTCTTTAAAGGCCGCTCTTGATTTAAGAAAAGCATCGATAGCTTCATCAAAGCGAGCTAAGTCTTGTAGCCCTAAACCCACATTAAAGTAATCGATTCCATCGCACTCTTTACGCAGATACATCTGCGTAAACTTCATGGCCTCTAAGTGGCACGCTATTGAGTTTTCATATTCACCGGCTGTGTAATATTGCCGGCCTTGATCTCGCAGTAGATCATCTATCTCTTCGTAATCAAATGTTTTGGCCGCCTCAATGGCTTTGCCCATAGCCTGTGCCGCCTCTGATGTGCGACCTAGCTCATAATTAATCTTCGATATTCCCACATGTACTTCGAAGACTTCTCTTTGATATTCACCTGTATCTTCTTTGTCAAAGATATCTCGCGCTGTTTCACACATTGCTAGCGACTCTTTGAACTTGCCCTGATCGAATGCAATTCGACTTAAGGCAACATAGGCGTTGGCCCTGATGCTTCCTTCATCCTGGGTTACGCGCTGCCACAGCTCTTTCTCTACTTCTGCGATCTCTCTTTCTTCAGACACCTCTTCCCTCCTGACCTTGCTGGGACAATCTATGAGGGACCACTGACAAATCGATTGGCCCACCAGGTTCTCCATACACCGCTATCCCGTGTGCGTGGAGCGCTCGCAGAAGATCTACTTCCTCGAGAAATGAAACAGTTGAAACCCACCCACAGGCACATAAAGCCTGAAAGTAGGGGCATTCAACATCGAAAACAGCGTTTGCATGCTCACTAGACATCGCAAAACCAGGCCCTAACTGGGCTCTTTAAAAGAAAAGAGACCCGCTACTTCCGGCGGTGTCTTTCATCGCCGGCAGGTTTTCCTTTAGGGCCACCGGACGCGGGTCGTGCTGCGCGGAGGGCACTAAGCAAGCTAAAGGGCTTATCGCTTAGTTCTTAACCTAAAGAAAAGATAGCACGCACATCTGACAAATCTCAAATCCCGCGCCGTGTCTAACTACATTTCTATATTGATCCACGCGCTAGGCGTAATTACCGATGCTCCCTCTGCATGAGTGAATTCAATAAAAGCTATACCAGACTTAGTACAGTGCGTAACAAACTCAGTCTCGTCATAATCTTGGCGTTCACGGCCAACTAGAAATAACGTGATAGTGCGTTGTAATTTATTAACAAATACATTGATTAAACGTTCATTTTCTTGCATATAAAAAGATTAAAGAGTTGTTGCGAAATAAGCAACTTTTCAAACAACCTGTGGACAAAGTTGTCCACAGCCACTTGTCCACAAGTACGCTAAAAAATAGAAATTCATTGACAGATAAATCAAATTCAATACGCTTAATACATGAGACTTGATTCGCGTGCTGCAATTGCTTATGACTCCCAGAGTTTAAGCACAAAGCATTTAGTGAAACTAAATTGAGATACGGGAGAATTATTCAATGCAAGAGATAAATTGTCCACAGTGCGGGAAAGTATTCAAGATCGATGAGTCTGGTTATTCTGACATTGTAAAACAGGTACGAGACAGTGAGTTCAATAAAGATTTAAAAGATCGTTTGGCTCTTGCAGAATCTGAAAAAACCAATGAACTTTTACATATGGAGTCGCAGAAAAATAGTGAGATTCAAAAATTGCAGACTCAAATAGAACTGCAAAAGTCAAAAGAAGAAGTGAATTTGAATCAATCTATCGCTAGCGTAAAAGAAGAATATGAGAAAGTAATGAAACTCAAAGATACTGAGATTGAGTACTACAAGGACTACAAGGTTAAGCTTTCGACCAAGATGGTAGGGGAATCACTAGAGCAGCATTGTGAAATTGAATTCAATAAGTTACGTGCAACTGGCTTCTCTCGGGCATTCTTTGAAAAAGACTCGGATGCCAGCGCCGGTAGCAAAGGTGACTATATTTTTCGTGAATCTGACGAAAATGGGGTTGAATTTATCTCAATTATGTTTGAGATGAAGAATGAAAGTGACACAACAGCTACAAAGAAAAAGAATGAAGATTTTCTTAAAGAATTGGACAAAGATCGTAATGAGAAAGGTTGTGAATATGCAGTATTAGTTTCGCTTCTTGAATCTGATAGCGACCTTTACAATACGGGAATTGTAGATGTCTCACATCGCTATCCAAAAATGTATGTTGTACGCCCACAATTTTTCATTCCGATTATTACACTATTAAGAAATACTTCACAGAAATCGTTGGAGTATAAAGTCGAGCTAAAACGCCTTGAAGCAGAGAATTTTGATGTGACTACTTTTAAGGACAAATTGGAGGACTTTAAAAAAGGTTTTGCTCGGAATAGAAAACTTGCTTCAGATAATTTTGAAAAGGTAATTATTGAAATCGATAAGAGTATTAAGCATCTTGAAGAAACAAAAGACGCACTCCTACTAACTGATAAGAATTTGCAAATCGCAAATCGCAAATTAGATGATTTAACAATTCAAAAACTAACTCGAGAAAATCCGACCATGGCTTCTAAGTTCAAGGCGCTAGAGGTTCCTGGGGGAGAGATTAAGGAAGTAGAAGATTGAAGCCACCCAACTTGGCATGTATAAGGCTTCACTAACCCCATTAGTTACGCATAGTAAGCATAAATGTCAGTCCCCTCCGATACTCTGTAAATAGTCAGAAAGGTAGGCGAGCGCAGATGAGACATGATTCCCGCACAGCGTATGCCTGCCACGAGTACTTACATAAGAAGTTTGCTCCTAGCCGCTTTGATTTAGCTGCGATTATTACCTCAGATCCTCTTCCTGATGCGCTCAAGAAAGCAGGAGTTGAGCACGAAAAAGTTGTTATTGAATACCTGAAATCTCTCAACCTCAAGCTTGAGATTCTCGACTCCTCATACCCAGATAATTTGTGGGAGCGTGATACGGCCAGAGCGATGATGAATTCTGATATCGACATTATTTATCGTGCATCTATTGGAGAGTATTGCGAGGCAGAGTTAGCGAAATTACAAGGCGTTGAAAGCCTTGGCGATCCATTGCGAGTAAGTCGACCAGACTTGCTCATTAAAGTCGGAACCTCAGAAACCGGTTATCCCGTTTGGGCACCTGTTGATATTAAAAGCCATAATCCTTTGGTTGAGAATAAATCTAACAATATTCATATTACAAAGTGGCCAGATTTTGATCCTGAAAAAGCGGAGGTTGTGAAGAGTCGCCTAAATGATGAAGATGCACTGCAACTTGCACACTACCTACGGCACTTGCAGTCACTTGGTCTTACAGATGGCTCTGCTTGGGCAGGAGTACTTGGAAAGGATATGAACTTCATAGCATGGGCAAATTTAGAAGCACTCACTTTAGGCAAGGAAAGCGCACTTACGGTTTATGAACTGGCATTTGCTGAGGCAGTCAAGATTAAGAATCAAGCTATTGCGCGTGAGTCAGATCCAGCTCTAGCGCCTGTGACTATCGCCCGCAGAGTCTCTGAGTGCGTTACTTGTGAAATGCGAAAGATTTGTCGCGCTGAGATGGAGGCCTTCGACAACGGTTCTGGGCACGTGACGCTTCTTTCAGATGTCACAGCGGGTAAAGCTGCCACTAATCTGCCTGGAATAGAGAGCATCGCAGAGCTTGCAAAGGCAACTTCCTTAAACCCAGCCGGTATGAAAGCTGTGACGCGCGCCAAGGTATGGCGGAGCAAGTTTCCGGTTTTACTTGATCCTTCTAAGGAATTTAAAGTTCCTAGTTTTGATATCGAGATAGATATTGATCTTGAAAATAGCCAAGCCGCGGTTCAAGAAGCCGGGTTAGAAGATTCTCTTGGTCGTGATGTTCTCTATATGTATGGCTTTGGTATTCACGACAGAACCGAAAATCCTGATTGGCGATTAGTAAAAATTAATTGCATTGATGACTATTCAGGCACCGATGAGTCTGAGTTTATGATTCTCTCTCAGATGTGGAATCGCCTAGAAACCGAGGTTGCTAAGGCTGAAGCAGCTGGTAAAACAATAGGTATTTTTCATTACAGCCCTTACGAAAAGAGATGGTGGAAAGATTTCACACGGGTGCATGCAGTCCAACCAGGCACGCCGACTTTGGATCGGGTAGAGCGATTTATGAATAAGTATTTTGTTGATTTGTGGCCAATAGCCAAAGAAGTTGCTCTACCGGTTACAGGATACTCAATCAAAGCCTTAGCACCACTTGCTGGATTCGATTGGGAAGTTGATGCTGCTGGTGGATCAAATTCAATCGTTAAGTACCAAACAGCAATCTCACCTGATTCCACAGATCAGGAAAAGTCTGATGCGATTAAATGGTTACGCGATTACAACCGGGATGATGTTAAAGCCACATTTGCGGTAAGGGAATATTTAAGAGGTTTGAAATTTGAATAAGTATTTTTCACTTTCAATGATCACCAACTTTATTTTTTTAATGACCTGTGGTAAACTTGCGATATCACAGAAACCAAGGGGGTAAAAATGTTATACACAGGCATTTCCCCTCACTTACAATCACAAATAACCAGATAGCCCGCTACTCGCAAGGCCGCCAAACCAGGCCTTAAAGTTCGATCTACTTCACCGCCCACGTTAGAACTTCTAACTACGGCGCCTTTACAAGCCTCTTTATGAAATCCATACGTTTTTAGGCTCTCACCGCTCAAACCCTGAGCCCTTTGTCGGGCTAACCCGACACCCACATTTAACTTTCGACCCACAAATTAAGGAGCCCCACATGCAGGTTAAAGCCTTGCTAGATGTAGACATGGTTGCACTTGAAGCAACTGACAAGGTCACGTTAATGATTGATCTGACCGCACCACAAAACCCAATGCACGCCACCCGCCCTGGCCAAGCCGTTCAAGTTGTCCTTGATCGCTCTGGCTCAATGGACGGTGCACCACTTGATGCCGCAAAGGGCTCGCTACTCAAGCTGATCGACCGCCTTGCCCCTCAGGACTCTTTCGGTCTTGTCGCATTCGATGACAGCGCACTTGTAATCGCACCTATGCGCACAATGGCCGATCATCACCTGCCATCACTTCGCAAAGTAATCCGCGAAATGGAAACCGGCGGATCAACTGATATCAGTGCTGGATACTTAATGGGCCTTCGTGAATTAACACGAGTCCAAGCAAGCGGAGGTTCAACACTTCTTCTTATCTCTGATGGTCATGCAAATGCCGGAGAACAGGATCCAAAGTTCTTCGCAGAGGTTTCAACAAAGTCTGCGACTGAGAAAGTCACCACTTCAACAATCGGTCTTGGTAATGGCTACGACGAGAGAATCCTCGAGGCATTAGCTCAAGGCGGCGGGGGAGCCCACCGTTTTGCTGGCACCATCGATGAAGCTGTTGGCGCAATCGCCGCTGAAGTTAACGATCTACTCGATAAGACAATCGTTAACGCAGTTCTTCGCTTAACACCAACGACTGCGATGACCGAGGTTCCAACGATTGAAATCTTGCAACGCCTTCCACATTGGATGGATGGCACTACCTACGTCATACAACTCGGCGATCTGTTTAGTGGTGAAAACCGCCGATTTGTCATCGACATCGATGTCCCTGGCATTGCAGCACTTGGCCTTTGCAAACTTGCCGACATCACAATCGAATATTTAGATCTAGCAGCACGTCAAGAAATCTCTGTCACATTGCCGGTCAACGTCAATGTTGTCCCCAGTGATGTAGCAGCTGGTCGAGTATCAGATCCAATCGTTCGTGCAGAACGTTTAATCCTTGGTGCACAAAACGCTAAGTCACTTGCTAAAGAGGAAATTCTCTCTGGCAAAACTAAAGAGGCATCTAATCGCTTGAAAGGCACTGCATCAAATCTTCGCCGCGAAGCATCCCTCATCCCTGTAACGGACGAGCCAAGCTCTGAATCACTCAGACTTATTCAGGCCGAAGCCGATGAGATTGATGCCCTTGCACTCACGGTAGAAAATGAAGACATCTTCTACTCATCAAAACGCATGACCGAGTCCTACTCGCGCAAAACCCGCGGCAAGAACGACCGCAACCAGATCGTCGATCCTTCGATCGACCCCGACACACTTTCTAACTAAGGAGAACCAGATGTATCCACAACTGTTTTCAATGATCGCACCTAACCTCTTTCAAGGAGGAACAGATGACCTCGATGTCATCCACCTACCGGTGACAAATAACCGACCACGCGCTGACCTTCCCTTCGATGCGATCGTGACCATGTATGCCTGGGCCCGCCCAGCTGATTGGAATGTGCAGGAGTTTCGTTATGGCGTGCCTGACGCATCCATTAAAGACATCGATCTGCAACGCCTAAAGCAGGCAGTTGATTTCGGCTATGACCGCTGGAAGGCCGGCGATCGTGTTCTGATTCGCTGCCAAGCTGGACTCAATCGATCAGGGCTCGTTACAGCGCTGATCTTGATTAAAGATGGCATGTCACCAGAGCGTGCAATTGCACTGATCCGCGAAGGTCGCGGAGAAGATGCGCTCTTCAATCAGAACTTCGTCGATTGGCTACTTGCAGATGGCCTGCGATTGCTAGGTCTATCACCTTCACAACAAGCTGCTTAATAGAGAGGATTGCCAATGCAAGAGTTACCAGATTACTTCGATGAACTCATCAAAGTCCTCGAGACCTACATCGCCCACAAGGCCGATCACTTCACTTTACAAACGTACGGTGGTCAGTACATCAACGGTCCATACGTGCAAGCGCTCCAAGAGCACGACAACGTCCTTCTCATCGAAGCCATTAGTAACGAGTTCTTAGAGCCGCCTCTTACGGAGCCTGGCCAGCAGGCCATGCTCTTTATGGGATGGCGCTTCTATCCAGAGCGCTATCTGCCCAACTACGCACAATTCATCGATCAATCACAGGTTTCACCTCGTGAAATCGCAATCACGATGGCCCAAGCTCTTCACTTCGCATACGGAGTAGATGACACTTACTCCTTCGAGATAGCGCCGCATCTAGATGCGGCTAAGTCACTGATTGAAAGGCTAGGTATTTCACATGGATAAAGTTGAGGTTGCCAAGAACCTAGCTCGATCAATTTGTTCTTGTTCCGAATTGAGCAAAGCTTTGGGGGATGCCAATCATCCGTGCCATAAAGTCGTGATGACCCAGAAGGCGATGCTTCAAGGTAACGAGAACATGCGGCAACGACCGGAACCATGGATCGGAAATCTACAGAATTCACAAGTGCTGTTTGTTTCATCAAATCCAAGTATTAGCGATGATCCAGACGTTTCTATTCGTGAAAACTTTCCAACTTTTGGTATTTCGGAAGATGAGTCGGCAGATTTCTTCATTAATCGGTTTGATGGAAATAGCGAAACACCCCATGCGACCTTTAATTTCAAGAAATTTGCAAATTTTCTCTTTCGAAGCAACGACGGGAAATATCGAGGAAAAGGGAATAGTTTCAATAAACCTATAGAAACTTGGCAAGGGGTTTATGAGCGTGCTAAAGAAATCCTAGGGGAAAGTTGCGACCCAACAGAAAACTATGCTTTAACAGAAGTAGTTAAGTGCAAGTCAAAAAAAGAGGAAGGTGTGAAGGAAGCAAGCGCCACATGCATTAAAAATTGGATGCAGAAAGTGATGGATGTGTCACCAGCGAAACTAGTGGTGATTATCGGTGCCCCTGCTCGAAATAATTTTGCCCATAAGATTGCTGACTTGGGGTCTGACTTTGGAACGGATTCAAGGGGATACGAGCAGCTGGGTCAAAGAGGGCGCGCACTACGCGATATTAAAATCTCCGATTTTGGCGGGAAGCGTCGAGTCTATGTTTTTAATTGGCACCCAACGAGCATGATTCCTAACAAAAAAGAACTTTTGCAGTTCAAGAATGCTTATGGAGCAAGTCTAGTTCTGTGGATGAATGAAATTGCCACCGGGGAAGTTGATTTACCAGGCTCATCGGAAGATCTTATTTTACTTATTCAAGAAAAAACTATCAACTAAGGAGCGCATCGCAAAAACACAAAACGCAGCTACAACCACGGTCCTAGTACATAGCGATCAATACGCTAACTGGATCTTTGATCCATCACATCCGACTCAGGGTCGCCGCTTTATCAATGCTCGCAATCAATTTGCGAAGTTAATGGCAGAAAGCGGCGAAGCCTTCATTGAAGTCACACCACGTTTAGCAACAAGGGCAGAGCTCGAACGAGTTCACGCCCCCCATTACATCGATGAAGTCCTAAGCAATCACAAAAGTAGTCAATGGTCTGGAAATCGACCAGATCTTGCAACTCTTGCATCCACATTCGTTGGCGGCACATTAACCGCCCTTGATGCTCTGCTCAACAAGGGTGCACGCACCGCTATCCATTTCCCTGGATCAAAGCACCATGCTCAATACGACCACTCATCTGGCTTTTGCATCTTTAATGACTTTGCAATCGCTGCAGATATCGCAACAAAGGATTACGGCCTACGCGTTGCGATCTTAGATATCGATGCCCATCACGGTGATGGCGTTGAAAACCTAATGGCCGATAACCCAATGGTTTTAACCTATTCAATTCACGAGAAGGGAATCTTTCCTGGAACAGGCAACGAAGATTATCCAGAGAAAAACATCTATAACTTTCCTTTGGTCTCAAAGGACTCCAACCTCAATAGTCGAGGTAAAGGTGACGATGCACTTCTTTATGGAGTCCAAAAGTTCATTGACAAGCTCGATACCTTCAAACCAGATCTCATCTTCATCACTTGTGGTGCAGATGGTCACAAGGAGGATCCGCTTAGCTCCCTTGAATACTCTGTCGATGGGTATGCCGCCATCGCACAACTGCTGCGCAACTACTACCCAGAAATGCCAATGCTCCTCGGAGGGGCCGGTGGCTATTTACCTGATACTCGAACCCCAGAAGTGTGGGCGAAGTTTGCTTCCATCCTGGCGACCAGGATTACCTACCAACCGTAACTTCGTTCACGGTGGTCCTACAGCAAGACCCGCTCAGACTCCAGACAACTACTTCGAACTAAGTAATTGAGTTGGAACAAATAGACTCACAACATGTGTAAGCAACGGGGGCACTCTTTTTGCTCTGAACTTGGGGCAGACATCTCGCTCTGGAGCAAAGAATCCCCGTTACCTAAGCCAGAATGGATTAATGCGGCAGCGCAAACATTTTCGGATTCATTGCAGTTAGCCCTGAAGGGGAAATTGGATGATGCCAAATCCCTGCTGAAGGAGGCCCCAGATCTAGAAATGCGCGAGTGGTTTGATGTGCATGCTCAGAACTCAGGGACGTGGCGTTTCAAGGCTTTAGGTATTCCCACTCCCGAGCCAATCCTCCCATTGGACACGCTTAAGACTTTTACGAAATTTGAATCTTCTGTATTTGGGCGCGATAACTTTCGCTGTCGGTATTGCTCGATCGAAGTATTCCCAAAGAAAATATTTAGAAAGACACACGACCTTCTGGGGGATTCAGTTTTACCTTCAGGCAAAACCAATTCCACTCGTAGTGGTTTCTACCTTCAATTTGCTGCAACTTTGGATCATGTTTTACCGTGGAGTTTGGGTGGGCGAACCGACGAGACAAATCTTGTGACCTGCTGTTGGTCTTGCAATTATGGCAAATTGAATTACACGGTTGAACAACTTGGAATCAGTAACCCTTTATCTCGACCACCTAGCCCAGCAGCGACGGGTACCGCAGAACAGTTATTGACCTTGATTTTCATTCAGGCTCGCCCCGATTCATCTTCTTGAGTTTCTTAATTAACTTCGGTTCAGCCACAACAACTAATTTGTCACGCGCTCTAGACATGCCGACATATAGAACATCAGCGGATTGTGCATCATCATGGAATCCATCAACTGCTAATACAACGACTGGTCGCTCTAGCCCTTTAAAGCCGCCAACAGTGCAATAAAAAACATCCTCATTAGTCCAAAGTGATGCCCAATGCGCTGAACGGTCATTATCGGCTTGTCTTACATACTCTGGGTGCCGCCTCTTAGTAGTCAGTAGAGCAATTTCTCCTGGATGCCAGAACTCCTTATCCGTCAGTTGCTCGACTACATCATCGGCCTTTTCAAACACGCCTTCTTCGCCGCTTTCAACGTATTCAATTTCGAAGGCGAAAGGTCCTCGAGCGGTTGTTGGGCGCTCTACGAACTTGCTCACAGCATGTGCAATCTGTTGTGAATTTCGTAGATTTTCAGTTAACCGTAATGCCGCAAAGAAGCCCTCTGGGGCAGGACGATGGCCAAAGACAAGCTGTTGATCATCGCCAAACAATGCCATCTTTCCATTAACCGGATCTCGAAGAGAGAGCTTCAATGTCTCCCACCACGAGGGCAAGAAGTCCTGTGCTTCATCGATAACCCATGCATCAAATTTTTGATCTTCTGTCAGGGCAGTGGCTTTTGCAATTAGATCTTCACGGTAGCGATCAACTTCATCGGCATAGTTATTTGGATCTCCGGCAATTGAGCCAATAGATGTTGCATAGTCGTGAAAAGTACTGACCCACGCCACCTTCTCATCCTCCGAAACCTCTGAGACTTTATTTAGCATGTATGAGACCAGGCCGCGGTTATACGCAAGAACGCCTACTTTTAATCCCTCCTTTGACCATCGCCGAGCCTGTTCAAATGCCAGCCATGTCTTTCCAGAACCAGCGGGCCCTTTAACGTAGTAGCGATTGTTATCAGATAACTGCTCAAGATAAACTTCGCGCTCATGTGTTAATCCGCGAATGAATTCGTAGTTATTGCCAAGCACACCTTGTCGATCGGTATCTTGGGCACTTAAAGGAATCAATAATTTTATGGCTAAACCTACCCAGTCGTCATAGGCAGGCAATGGAAATGTACGTACGCCAGCAAGTAATGACTTAATCTGCGAAACGGCAAAATCCAAACCATCCTTTTGAATTATCTTCGCGATAGGAAGATTGGGATCATGTACGTCAATGACATTTGAATGTGGAAAGGCAACTACCCAGTCACTTCTCAATGTGCCTTGAGACCAGTTATCGCTTATGTAGTTACGTAGGGCGTATGTATTGCGTTTTGCCTGTGCGGCAGGATCAATGGGGTGCACACCAGAAGGGGCAGACTGCATCCAACTTCCACGTGCATAAGTAATGTGCGAGCCCTTGACTTCAATAACCATGCAACCAAAATCTTTCAACAAAAGAACTAAATCAATCTCAATATCACCCTCTTGCGGATCCGAGAGTTCAAGGTTGGCAAAGACGGCATCGCCATCTGATAACAGTGGCACGACAGTTTCAAATGTCTTGCGCTCGCCCAGGTTCTTAAAGATTGGATTGGGGGGATAGATAAAGGGCGGCATAGCCGGAGTCTGCCTCGGGGAAGCTCCGGGAGCAATAGGGCTGAAGGGTGAGGGGTTAGCCATTCGTGGGGATAGCTGTTTATGTTGCTAAGGAAGTATTGTTGTCAACATGTTGTTTGGGCTCACATCGCTAAGAAAGAGGAGTCCGTGCCATTGAAAGACTATTCAGAGCGCAAATATTTTAAAGCTCCATTTTTTGCAAAACCAGGTGAATCCAGTGATCTCTTCGGGTATGCAAGTTTCGACATTGGGTCTTCATTAGACGGGGATTTCGCCATTGTAGATTTGGAGACTTCGGCATTATCGGCACAATCTGGCTACATAATTGAAATAGCAATTATTAGAATGAACCGTAAGGGGAAAATAACGGAGAGGTTCGAGACTCTAATCAAACCACCAGATGGAAATGTAGGAAGATCAGATATCCATCTAATCCAGACATCTTCAGTAAGAAATGCTCCAACGTTTACAGATATTGTCGGCAACATTCTAGAAATGCTAGATGACTGTGTTGTTGTGGCTCATAATGCGAAATTCGAGGAGAACTTTCTTTACGCCGAATTCATTAGAGCGGGAATTGATGTGCCCGTGCTTCCTGCGCTTGACACAATGTGGTTGGCCCAAATGGAGCTCGATCTATTTAACTATAAGTTACCAACCGTTCTCTCACATTATGGTCACTCAATTGAAGACGCACATACTGCAATGGGCGATGTCCTTTCCATTGCCAAATTCCTCCCCAGTATTCTGGATGAAGTTCCAGCTTTGAAGTTTCCAGTTGGGTTGAGCGAATTGCCACAACAAACTGCCTCAAAAAATCTCAAAGCGCGATGAGAACTAAAGGGGATCTGTCGCTTCCCGAATTAATAGCAGATGAATTTGGAACTAAGATATTCGATTTGAGTGGTCGATTCTGCTCTGAGGGTTGGTACTACCAGGGAGAGTCCGATATAGCATGTATGGATTGCGATCGGGCGTATGAAATATTTAGAAAGCCATATGAGACTACTAAAGGGGAATATGAATATTGGGGGATTGTCTGTCTCAACTGTAAATCATGTGTTGGGCTTGATGTTATGTCTGCTGAAACTAGAGAGTTCTTTAGAGACTGGGACTTAGCCAACAGGAAAATAGAAGTTGTGATAGCAAAGGTGCCGATAACTCACCAAGATGATCCGATAAGAAAACGCGAAGTCATTCAAATCACATCGGGTACTCAAAAATATGATGCAACGGGCGAGCAGATGAGCATTCTGGAAGCAGCGCTCGAGACCGTTGACCTTTCAATTGAAGCACTCGCGGGAACAGGTAAAACAAGCACGCTTAAAATGCTTGCAGAATCTAAGAAGATTCTCAAAGGTACATATATCGCCTTCAATAAATCAATTGTTGATGAAGCCAAGAGCACATTCCCAGGGAATGTTCATTGTGCGACGGCACATTCACTTGCCTTCGGCGCTGTGGGTCGTGATTACAAGGAACGGCTGAGCAATGCTCAGCGTATGAGTTTTAAGCAGGTCGCAGAATGGTTGGAGGCTCCACAGTTTCGTTTCAAGAGCAAGATTAGTGATCATGTCTTAGATCCAGCCCAAATTGCCCAATTTGCGCAGGCGACTGTGAGAAATTTCTGTAAAAGTGTAGACGAAGAGATCACGGAGAACCATCTTGCAATGCCGATCCTGGTTTCCTTCGATAAAACCAGTACAGCTAAATTTGGGAAAGTGGTCGTGCCCTTGGCCCGCAAGATTTGGGAGGATATCCAATTGACAGAAGGCTTTATGAGATTTAATCATGACCATTATTTGAAGATGTGGCAACTTTCTAAACCACGCATCAACGCTGATTTCATTCTTTTCGATGAAGCTCAAGATGCTGACCCGGTTATGCTAGATGTTATCAATCGGCAAACATCGGCACAAATAGTTTATTGTGGGGATGAATACCAAGCAATTTATGAATGGCGAGGTGCCAAGAACGCTCTCACAATGGTTGATGTTGATGATCACTTGTGGCTCACCCAAAGTTTTCGATTCGGGGATCCAATAGCTGAAAAAGCAAATGAATTCCTGGAACTTCTTGGTGCTCCAATGCGGGTTAAGGGTTATAAACCTCAGAAGTCATTCGTACGTTCAATATTGAATGCTGATGCGATCCTTTGCAGGACCAATGCAGGAGTGATTTCAGCACTTATGAACGAGCAGGCACATGGAAGGAAAGTTTCTATCATCGGCAGGACACAAGAGTTAATAGATTTTGCAGAGGCTTGTGACCGTTTGCAGCAGGGGATACGAAGCGGGCACCCAGAACTGGCGCCATTTCCTAATTGGGAGAGTGTCTTAGGTTTCATAGATGAATTTCCCGATGAATCTCATGAGATTAAAACTATGGTTGAGTTGATTCAAACATTTGGCACAAATCGCCTTGTAGCCGCCCTGAAACAAGTTGTTAATGAAGAGCAATCTGATGTCGTAATTTCCACGGCGCACAGAGCAAAGGGACGCGAGTGGGCCAAGGTGAAGCTCAATGGGGATTTCTTGCATGTTGACGACATGGATACGGAAGACTTGAGACTCGCCTACGTAGCAGTGACAAGAGCAGAGGTAGAGTTGGATATGACCTCTTGGGACTCAATTCAACCAAGAGCACGGTATTAGAGGAATTCTCCTCACGCATGATATTTGAAGTGCCCCATGAATTCAGATATTTTAATTTCTCAAGGAGAGAATTGCTACCTAGTCATAATTAGCAAATAGGGTTCGGATATGGATGGCAGGGCCAACCCCTAAGCTGTAGTGCATTGTCACCGTCAAGTGACAGAATGTAACTATGAGTAATCAGGTCAGAAGTGCGCCACCAAGCGAAACAGCAAACAACCAAGATGTATTTCTTTGGGCTCTCTACATATTGGGTGGCGCCGATAGGGATATCGACGTAGAGGCGATCTACTTAAAGTGTTTTGAGATGGCACCCGCACGACTTGGATGGCGAACACAACCACAAATTCCTGACTACAAGAAAACCTCGAAAGCACTGCAATCAGTTGAAGCAACGACGCATATTGGTTTAATTCATCGACCCCACCAGTATTCCAGACGTTTAACAATTGATGGTATTAAGTGGGTAGAGGCCTATAAATCAATTCTCGAGAAAGTTTATTCAAAACAAGCTGTCGCAGCCTCTACTAATACGAATACTTATGAACGCTCACGGCAAGCAATAAAAAAGAGCTCGTCTTGGGAAGTTTTCATCTCTGACCCAACGTTATTAGATATATCGGACTTGGCTGCACTGCTTCGATGCACCGCCACAAGTCCACAAGAAACTTGGCAGAGTCGAATACTTGAGCTGAAACGGGCTGCAGAGGTATTACAAGATGATGAACTTAGCAATTTTGCAACAGCGGTGGAAATGAAAATAATTCGCGGAGGTAGAAAATAATGGCAGGTAAAGATGGTGGCGAACTCGTCTACACCACTCGCGGATTTCTCCAAGATGCTCAAGACGCAATGGGCGTGGATATTATGCGTGGGCTTATAGAACTGATCACCAATGCCGACGATGCCTACAATGGTGCTGGTGGGCCAATTATTATTCAAATTCGAGAGGCTACTGATCCTTTTAAATGGCTCTTATCCATTCACGATAAGGCCGGTGGATTAGATGCGGATGGCCTGAAGAAAGCATTTTCAAATCTCGGGGATGAGAATCAGAAATTCGCTGCTGATAAAGGAACTCGTGGATTATTTGGCCGTGGAGCTAAGGATGTAGCGGTTTTTGGCCGGGCCCGTTTTCATTCAGTGAACAAAGGTAAGTATTCTGAGCTCCAAATTCTGCCAAAAACTGCAAAGTGGGAGAGAAACGCAATAAACATTGAGCCAACACCGGAAATCCTTAGGGAGCTTAGGCTGGCAGATGGAGAAACGGGACTTACAGCAGAGATTTACGTAACAGAGCAGTATAAAATACCAAATACAAATCAGCTTATTGAAAGATTACAAACTCATGTGCAGTTACGAGATTTGATAAATCGAAATCAAGTTGTCCTTATTGATGCGCGGTCTAAAACTGAAATGAAGCTGATTGGCTTGGAACCTTCTGGAAATAGAATTCTAGACATTGAGTTTCCAGTTCCAGGATATAGAATGAATGCAAAACTTGAAGTTTATAAGTTTAACGAAAAACAGCCCGGAAATGTAGATATTTATTCAAAACAGGGTCTCGTAATTTCAGGTCGTGGCGCCGCATATGAAAACAGTTTTTTAACATTAGATGGACGCCCTGAAGCTGGCTGGTTTAGTGGGCGACTAGATGTCCCTGAGATACATGACCTGGCGCGCGCCAGTGATAATACTGACGTGCCTGATCCAAAAAATCCTACACGGATAGTCAGCAGACAACGTAACGGATTGGTTAGGGGACATCCGTTTTACCGCGCACTAGCTGGTGCTATTAATGCGCATTTAAAACCACTCTTTGATGAAGCCGCAAATGATGAAGGGGCAAACAAAAAAGAGGGCAAGGAGTTAAGAAAGCGTCTTGATTTACTTGAGCAAGCATTAGGTAAGGCCCTGCAAGACATTCTCGATGAAACCGATCTCGGTGATTTACCAACCGAAAATGACCCAGACGATGACTCGCAGGAATTACAGTTTATTCCGCCTCGAAAAGTCGTTGCAATCGGGGAGTCATCGAGTTTAACGATTCGAGCACCTAAGAGCTTGGATACTTCTTCTCTGACTTTTAAGGTGACTCAAACCAGCAAAGTAATTTCCCTGCGTGACTCTTTGGCCGAAAATTTGGTTTGGAGGGATCACCCACGCTTAAACGTGAAGCAAACTGCAATACAGGTTATCGGTGAAGATGTTGGTGTTGCTACGGTTTCAGTTGTTATAGGGGATGTAAATGCCTCTTGCGAACTAATTGGCACAAAACTCGTACCCGCCGAAGAAGTAATTCCAGATCAAATAGCTTTCGAGTATGACGAAGCCTCGATCGCACCAACGAAGAGGCGCAGATTACTACTTAAGGCTCCGCTCGAGTTTGTTGGTGACATTGTTTTAATCACGTCAGATTCCGAATTATTTAGTGTAAATCCACGGGTTAAATTGTCGCCAAGCCAGTCCGGCACTCATGCCAATGCCGTGATTATCGCCCATGCAGGTTCTGAATTGGGCGTAGGTTCAATCACGGCTCAGTTGGTCGGTAAATCTTCAAGCTGCGCGCTGAAGATAGTCGAGCCTGGACAAAATAGATATCCCAAAATACACACTTCAGTAGTTGGTAATGAAAATCCGCCTCGTCGAGTGGATATGCGCTTAGAGGAGGATGGGCGTCTTTTCGTAAAGATATTTGGCAGGCATCCATCCCTACAGCGAGTTTTCGGAAAACATCTAGGGCAAGACGAGGGCTTTGTTAATGATCAGTCGCCCGAGGCGCACGCGACTATCGGAGAGATAGTTGCTCAGCAGCTATCCATTTATGCTGTTGAACGCGAAGCAGGAAAGCACCCCGAAAGATTCACAGATCCCTCAAGTGCATTTGCTCGGCAGCAGGAATTTATTCCAAGGTTTATTCAGCTATTGCAGCTTATCCTTCTGGAAAATGAATGAGTTCGACCTTAGGGGACCTAATTGATTCGCAATTTGGAACCAGGTTCTTAATTCCATGGAAATGGTTAACTCCGAATTCGAGACAAACGCTGGAGATTGTCTTTCAACTGACAATGGATTCTGAACAGGATTTTAGTGAAGGTTTTGCGCTGCATCATTTATATTATGTAAATCTCAATGATGTTAAGGCTATTCGTTATCTTGATGGGCACAAGATAAACATAGCCCTTGAGGAGATCAAGAAAATTGTAAGCCTGGGACAGTACCAAGAACTTCCAACTTTGGATGACAGGGAATTTAAGGCAGAAATAAACATAAATACATTTGAGGTATACGATGACATGATTAGGAAAGCTACGAATATCGAGGACCTTGCTGAAGCAATTTTGGCTAGATTAGAGGCTGAATTCAATATTTCGGTTCGTAATAGAGAAATCATCTGTGAGAGAGTGCAATGGTACAACGCCAATCCATTAACTTTAGAGGCAATTGGCAAGAAATATGGAATAACTAGAGAGCGAATTCGTCAAATCACTAAGAATTTTGAATCGCCTAAAATTTCAATAAGCGGCAAAATCAAGTTTATTGAGGATCTTGAGCCCTTACTACCAATTTCAACATCATTAGATGATCTTGGATTACTCGGGGCGAAAAGTGGCCTAACTTCTGAAGAGGAAATGGATCTAGTTCAATGTAACGCCTTGATTGACGCCGTTTCTTCTCAAGACTTCTTAGATCGATATTTTGATAGAATTCAAGAGTTATTGGATTTGACAGAAGAAACAGATGAAATCGTATCGGCCGTTTCTAAGTTTCGCAGAAAAATGGGATTTATAGATGCAAATTATGTTGCATCTGAATTATCAATATCAGAAGAGTCTGCGGTGGAAGCTACTCGGAAAAAGTACCCTAGATCGGTTATTTCAAATTCACTAATTTTAGCTCGTACAGAATCACACGTTTCAACTTTTGAGTCAGCTATTGGTAAGCAATTGTTACTTATTCCAGAATTGGACGCCAATATGCTCCTTGACGGAGCCAAACGATTTGGCACAATGCGAAACGATCCAATGACTGGAGAGGAATCGGACTATATAAATATTATCCATTCCATTTGTGGTAATCCTCCGAACCTTGACACTTTTCGTCAAAATCAACTTTATGAGGTCGAATTCAGCGAATCAGATAAATGGTTAATTAGAGTTTTCAATTCTTCACCCAATGGGCTGATGCATCGTATTGAATTAACACGAGTCAGTATTGAATCTCGAATAAATCTTGGAAGCATTACGGCTTATTGTGGCTCAAATCCACTGATTCGAAACCATTCAAGTGGCATCTATTCCTTAGTTGGTAATACCCCGAGCAAAGAAACTGTAACAACACATGCTGAGTTGGCGCTGATTCAAGATCGTGCATTCAGTTTCTCTATCGAATATGACGGGAGCAATCTACTTTTGATTTTTTCCCCTAATTTGAATACGTACGCGTCTGGTGTAATTAT
The DNA here is from genome assembly GCA_009701185.1 of Actinomycetota bacterium. GTDB lineage: Bacteria > Actinomycetota > Actinomycetes > Nanopelagicales > Nanopelagicaceae > Planktophila. Next base: position 90,296 of record WLKQ01000002.1, read on the forward strand.
GCCTAGCAGGGAGATTAAGGAGCTTGTTGCTGGATATACATTCACGCCCACATGTAAATGCGGGGCAATCGATACTAAACAAATTTTACGCCTTACAAATGAGGGGTTCTGGCTTGGATACCAAAGCATTTTCAGCCATGCATTTCAAGATCATGAATATGGCGTTAATTCAGAATTTCGACTGTTTTTCAATTTTGATCTCAAGACTGCAACTCTTCAACCCTAGATCTTGATCGAGAGATCTTCTGCCATTAAGCTCGATCAAGAGGCAAACTAGGGGAGCAATCGTGGCGATAACGGCTGAGGATCGATTCAGAGCTGAATCTTTGACTATAACAGAACTTTTTCAAAGTGCCACCTATGAAGTTCCTGCATTTCAAAGAGATTATGCTTGGACAAAAGAACAATGCGAAGATCTATGGGGCGATATTAAGAGCCTCGTCGAAGGTGATGCGAAAGCGCATTTTCTTGGGCCAATGGTTGTGATACGCAAAGGGCAGAATAATCAGAAGAATTTTTTAGTGATCGATGGTCAACAAAGACTAACTACCCTGCAAATGTTAATCGCGTTGGTTCGTGACCATTGGGTGGAATTAGATCCCGGGATGCGCGAAACACCTGTAGGCCCGAAACCATATGAAGACACTTGTCAGTCATTGCTAGTATCCGGTCCTCCAGCTTACACAAGAACATTTGTTTCGAATTGGCACATCAGGGAAACCTTTTTTGATTATGTACAGCGGGAACTTGTTGATGAGAATCGAAAAACTTTAGGCCGGATCGCTGAGGCACCATCAAAGGATCTTGAGTACGCTGAAGAACTCTTTAAAGCTTACATTTTCTTTCGTGAGAAGATTTCGCTATTTTCTAAAGAAAAGACTGCGATTTTGGAAGATTGTTTATTGAATAACATGCTAATACTTCGAATTGACGCGATTCAGATCGATAATGCATTTGTGCTATTTGATACTCTGAACAATCGTGGACTTGATTTGACGCAGGGCGATCTGGTTAAAAATATAATTTTCCAGTCCATGAATGAGTCATCGATTTTGGATCTTTCTCCGGCGATGATCAAGATTCTGGGGGATTGGGACTCCGTAGTGGAGAGTGTTTCATATAAGAAGTTAGATACATTCCTACGTTACTTTTTGATTCTCAAATTAGGGCGTAAAGTGCAAAAAGAGAGCATAAGTAAGGACATTGAGAATACGTATGGATCTTCAATCAAAATTAAGCAGTTTATGCATGATGTCTCCGGTTACTCAGATCTTTTTGCCTTTATCGAAAGAAACGATAATTTTGATGGACCATATAAAATCGAACTCAATGCAATGTTTGACGATCTAAACGACTTGAATCAAGCCACTCAGGCTGTATTTCTTCTTGCAGCACTAAAGAGATTCCATAATTGGGATACAAAAGATCATTTTGAAAAATTGTCAAAGGCTTGTAGGGCAGCCGAAATTTTATCGTTTAGATGGCTAATAACTGGTAAGAATGCTCAGGATTTAGAGAACATCTGGCGCGAAGCAGGCATAAAGCTAATGGATGCGAGTAAAGATGATCAAAAGGTTCTTGATTTAGCACTCGCGCACTTAAAGAGCAATCTGCCCACTGATCAGGAGTTTAAAACAGAGCTTGCAGGACGTTCTTTGAAGTCCAGTAAATTTGTCAGATACATTTTGCGCAAAATCGAGAATTCACGAATTGATAATCAAGTGTGGGTCTTAGCAGGATCCGATAAGTTAGATGTGGAACATGTGGCGCCCAAAACTCCTGATGATACGCACGATTGGCGATCAGTCATGTCAGGTGAGTCGAGCTATAGAAACATAATTTTTAGGCTTGGAAATCAGACATTGTTAACAAGGCCCCTAAATCGCGGTGCAAAAAACAAGGAATTTTCTTTCAAAAAGCCTTATTACCAAAAGCAGACAGGTCACTTGACCGAGTTGACGAAGGAACTTCTTCTTGCACCATCGTGGACACAGGCTGTGGTGGTTAAGCGCTCTGAATCTCTAGCGAAAGAAGCGATACAGCTTTGGAGTTGGGGATCACTCGATAAGGAATTGAAAGTTACTGCGCCAAAACCACGTGAACCTAAGGAAAAGCCGGTAAAGAAAGCTGAAATCAAGCGAACGCGAAAGAAAGCGGCTAAGAAAAAAGCTGCAATCTCAGCAAGTGTTAAGAAGGCGAAGTCGACTCGATCGAAATAGTAGAAAATGGTTTAAGTATCGTCAAAAAGAAACGTGTGAACTTCAAGAAGTAAGTTCTCAGACATGGATTCTTCTGGCGGAGCTATAATTCATCTAGCTCAAGAAGGTAATCATCTGACCTATAGCAGATTACCTACCAACCGTAACTTCGTTCACGGTGGTCCTACAGGAAGAGCGGCCCAGTTGCATTTGGCCCTGGGAAAACGAAAGGGAATGATCATGGATACACCCGATAAGAAACAACCGCGCAAACACTTCTTTAAGATCCCAGCTAATTTCTATGAACTCAGCGAGGAAGAACAGGACGCCTGGACTCTTCAGATTGCCTCCAACTTGCATGCAGATGATGAGGAGGATGAGATTCAGAAACCCGGTGATTAAGAGTTAACGGAAACCCAATACACACTCCCGCTATCCCTCTCCAAGATCCCGAACTCAATCATCTGCCTGCCAATTGCAGCGGTGTAGGGGTGGAAGGGTGCGATTAATTCACTCGGTAATCCCGAGGCTCAAAGCGCCTAAATGTATATGGTCCTATACGCTTTCGACCTCC
>WLKQ01000020.1 GCA_009701185.1 Actinomycetota bacterium
CTGGTGGCGGGTGAAGGATTTGAACCTTCGAAGGCAGAGCCGGGGGATTTACAGTCCCCTCCCATTGGCCGCTCGGGCAACCCGCCAAGGTCGAACAAGTAGTGCGGCAATTATGGATAGTGCGAAGGGAAAGGATACCTTAGGCACGTAGGCACGCTGACCCACTTGAATTGGCTGCCAGAGAAGGAGCCCCACCGTGGCAGCAGATAGCAGTTTCGACGTCACATCCAAGATCGACCGTATGGAGCTCGATAACGCCATTAATCAGGCAATCCGTGAGATCGATACACGATTTGATTTTAAGAATACGGGTTCAAAGATTGAATTAGAGGGCGAAAAGATTCTGATTGAGGCCGATACTGAAGAGCGTGCGAAAGCCGCACTCGACGTTGTAAAAGACAAGATGATTAAGCGCGGAGTTTCACTCAAGCACTTAGATGCAGGTACCCCACAGTTAAGTGGAAAGATTTATAAAATTGCTGCACCCTTAAAAGAGGGAATTTCTACTGAGAATGCTAAAAAGATTGCAAAGTTGATTCGTGACGAAGGTCCAAAATCTGTTAAAACTCAGATTCAAGGAGATGAGCTTCGAGTGACATCTAAGAGCCGCGATGATCTGCAAGAGACCATGGCTATGGTTAAAGACGGTGGCTGGGATTTCGCTGTTCAGTTTACGAACTTTAGATAATTGGATAAAAATAAAACTGGCTTACTCTTCGGAGTAAGTGCTTATGCACTCTGGGGCCTCTTCCCTTTGTACTGGCCACTTCTTGAGCCATCGTCAGCGTTAGAGATTGTTTCACACCGTGCCGTGTGGACTTTAGTTTTTTGTTTCATAGTTCTGGCAGTAACTAAATCACTTCGTGCCGCATTGGTTACTTTACGCACACCTAGAATCGCAGCAACGCTTTTCTTAACCTCAATACTAATTTCAATTAACTGGCTGGTTTATATCTGGGCAACAAATAACGGTCATGTTGTTGAAGCATCTCTTGGCTATTACATCAATCCTTTAATCACTATTGCCTTTGGTGTTTTACTTCTTAAAGAGAAAATGCGTAGATTGCAGTGGGTTGCAGTGGTAATCGCAGCCATAGGCGTTCTTGTTTTAACTATTGATTATGGACGCCCACCTTGGGTAGCAATCGCGCTAGCCCTTTCGTGGGGAAGTTATGGTGTTATAAAGAAGCAACTTGGCCTTGGAGCACTTGAAGGTCTAACGATTGAAACTCTCATCGTAGGTCTGCCCTACCTGTCATACCTGATTTATATAGGCAATAAGGGCACTGGCCAGTTCGGACATAGCCCAGGGCTAACTCTTCTGTTGATCAGTGCTGGTGCCATAACCGCTATTCCCCTATTACTTTTTAACGGCTCTACAACACGATTGCCGCTAACAATCGTAGGTTTGTTGCAATACATCACGCCAACGTTGCAGTTCTCAATTGGCGTATGGATTCGGCATGAAGATATGCCACCTGCTCGGTGGGTTGGATTCTTACTTATTTGGCTTGCTTTAACTGCACTTGCAACAGATCTTGTGCAATCAAGCCGTTCGGTCAATAACGGCGTCGCATAGCGACATTAACGCTCCCGTTGCATCGCATATAGGTAGCGGCCCAAGTGCTTGACGAGCTTCTTTAGCAATCTGGTGCAGCTGTTCACGTGATTGTCCTAATGCATCATGGTTGCGCAGTTGAGCTAAAACCTCGGCAACAACACTTTCATCATCAATAGGAGCACTAAGTAGATGTTGAAGTTCTCGATCTGCTGAATTAGTTGACTTCATAACATTGAGCGTTACAAGTGTAGGAACACCTTCACGCAAATCAGTGCCAGGGGTTTTTCCTGATTGGTTTGATTCACTTGCAATATCAATAACGTCATCAGCTAATTGAAAAGCGACACCGATTTTTTCACCAAATACAGTTACCGTCTCCATAATGTGTGCAGGTGCACCAGAAACCATTGTGCCATATCGTGCGCTGGCTGCAATCAATGAGCCAGTCTTATCGGCAACAACTTTCAAATAATGTTCCAAAGGATCTTGTCCGGGATTTGGTCCTTGGGTTTCCATGATTTGACCAATGACTAAACGTTCAAAAGTGCGCGCCTGTAAACGAACAGCAGCCGGACCTAGGTCAGCTAATAAATCCGACGACTTTGCAAAGAGAAAATCTCCCGTCAAAATTGCAATGGTATTTCCCCAGCGAATATTTGCACTCTCTACTCCGCGGCGAAGTGGCGCCTCATCCATAACGTCATCGTGATACAGAGTTGCCAGGTGAGTAATTTCGCAGGCTACGGCAGCTGGAATGACTCCGGAGGCCATGGGATCACCGAATTGCGAGGTTAAAAGCACCAATAGGGGCCTTAAGCGCTTGCCCCCGGCAGCTACAAGATGGTGGGCAGTCTCATCGACAAATGGGTATTCACTTCGCGTGTGGCTGCGTAATAGGGATTCAACCCCGGCCATTTTTTCAATTAATGTCGCCTCAAGTGCTGGCGCAACATTTGGTATTCCAAATGAAGACATTAGCGAATAAAGGTCGAGAAGTGTGAGATTAGATTAAGTAGTGGCGCAGGATAAACACCAAGTACAACCGTTACGGCCATAGAGATGATTAATGTTGCACGAGTAAGAATTGATGGCAATTGGACACTTGTTCCATCTTGGCTTGGATCGGTGAAGAACATCAAAACAATAACGCGAATATAGAAGAAGGCCGCAATTGCACTTGAAAGCACGCCTGCTATAACTAATCCTTTAGCTCCACTTTCATATGCGGCTGAGAAGATTGAAAACTTTCCGATGAAGCCACTTGTCAGCGGGATGCCAGCAAAAGCTAAAAGGAATCCAGCAAAACTAATTGCAACCCAAGGAGAGCGTTTGCCAAGTCCCTTCCAACGATTCAAATCGGTAACCTCACCTGATGAATCGCGAACGAGAGTTACAACTGCGAAAGCTCCGACTGTGGCAACTCCATAAGCGAATAAGTAAAAAATAGATGCTTCAAGTCCAGCTTTGTTAAGTGCGATTACACCAGCTAATAAGAAACCAGCATGTGCGATTGATGAGTACGCCAGCATGCGCTTAACATCGCGCTGTGAAATCGCAACGAGTGATCCAAAGAGCATCGTAACAATAGCGATGAGTGATAATAAAGGTGACCACGACCATTGGGCGTTAGCAAATACGGTGTAATAAATACGAAGCATCGCACCGAATGCGGCAACCTTAGTTGCAGCAGCCATGAAGCCGGTGATTGGCGTAGGTGCACCTTGATATACATCTGGAGACCAAGCATGGAATGGAACTGCACCGACCTTAAAGAGAAGTCCGATAGTTAAAAATGCCATTCCGATCAATAGCAAAACATCGTTACCGCTGCCACCGACTATAGATTCACGGATACCGGCATATGTGACTGAAGCTGAATATCCATATAAATAAGCCATTCCGAAGAGGAAAAAGGCCGATGAGAAGGCGCCGAGCAAGAAGTACTTCAGGGCCGCTTCTTGAGATGCTAAACGGCGGCGGCGAGACAGGCCGGCCATGAGATACAACGGCAATGACAGCATTTCAAGTGCAACAAACAGAGTAATCAAATCGCTGGCAATCGGAAATAACATCATTCCAGATATCGCAAAGAGCGTGAGTGGATAAACTTCAGTTACTTGATTACCTGATTCAAGTGAATGGCGCTCTTCTTCAGATCCTGGGAGTGCTGCAGCCAGTGCGGTGAAATGATCTGTATCGGCAATAAGGAAAACTGAGATTATAGAAATTATCAAAATGGAAGCCTGCAGTAAAACTCCTGGGCCATCGATAATGACTGAGCCCATTGCAGCTGACATTGACTGCTCGTTATGAATTCGCCAGACCTGAGCTAGTGAAAGAACTAAAGTTCCAACAGTCAAACTCAATTGAGTTACAGCACGCATCGCTTTTGAAACAAATGCCTCAACTAATACACCAAGAAGAGCGCCGCCCAACAAAATTAAAATTGGTGAGAGTAATGTGTAGTTAAGTACCGGCGCATTAAATGTCATTATTTGCCTCCACTTGTTGGAACTGGATCGCTAAAGCCCAATTGAGCAATTACGTGAGTGGCTGCTGGATTAATTACATTAAGCAGTGGTGCTGGATAAAAACCAAGAACAACAATAATTGCGATTACCGGAGCAATCGCTATCTTCTCGCGAAGATTTAAGTCGCTTAAATTTTCATTTCCAGGTGTTGTCGGGCCATGAAGTGCCTTTTGAACTGGGATCAAAATATACAAAGCAGCTAAAACGATTCCGAATGTGGCAATAATTGCATGCACGGGATATCGAGTAAATGTTCCAACAAGTACTAGGAACTCACTAACAAAACTGGACATTCCAGGAAGCGCCAAAGATGACATTCCGGCAAGGAAGAACATCCACGCCATTACTGGGGTGATGCGCTGTAATCCACCGAAATCAGAAATCGTAGAAGATCCACGACGTGAAATCATCCAGCCACCGACTAAGAACAATGCTGCAGTCGAGAAACCATGGTTAAACATATATAACGCTGCCCCGCTATAGCCCTGCGAGGTCATTGCGAAGATTCCTAGAGTGATAAAACCAAAGTGAGAAATCGAAGTAAAGGCGATCAAACGCTTCAAGTCACGCTGACCTATAGCCAGAATCGCTCCGTAGATGATTGAAATGAGCGCAAGAACTAAAATCATTGGAGTAAATGTCTTGCTGGCCTCTGGAAAGAGCGTCAAGCAGTAGCGGATCATTCCAAACGTTCCAACTTTATCTAGAACGCCAAGAAGTAAGACTGAGGTACCAGGTGTAGCTGAATCTGCAGCATCCGGTAGCCATGTATGAAGCGGCCATAGCGGCGCTTTGATTGCAAAAGCAATAAAGAATCCTAAGAACAAAAGATTCTGTGTCATCGAACTCATTTGTAACTGCGAAAGCGCAGCAAGATCAAATGTATGACCACCTTGAGCACCTGACATCACGTACAAAGCAATGATTGAAGCCAACATCAACAGACCACCAAAGAGGCTGTAAATCAAAAACTTTACCGCAGCCGCCGAGCGCTCCCCTGTGCCATAACCACCAATAAGGAAGTAAACAGGAATTAACATTGCTTCGAAGATCACATAGAAGAGAAAAACATCAGTTGCGGCAAAAACACCGATCATCATTGTCTCTAAAACAAGGATCAGGATATAGAAAACCTTAACGCTCCAGCGTCCACCATGAGATTCATTCCAGCCCGCTAAAACAACAACGGGAGCAAGAATCGTTGACATCAAAATTAGAACGAGAGCTAAACCATCGACTCCAAGAGCGTAATTAATTCCAAAAGATGGAATCCATGAATACTTTTCAACGAACTGAAGTTCGACATTGTCGCGCTGAAAGCTAACTGCCATTGCAATTGTTGCACCCATAACAATTAGTGTCGAAGCAAGGGCTACTTGCTTAACCAACTTTTCATTACCCTTAGGTAGTCCAGCTACAACCACTGAACCAAGCAGCGGCAGTGCCATCAAAAGTGTTAACCAGTTCATTATTGAGTCACCACCCAAATCGCTGCGACCAGTGCAACTGCACCGAGCAAAATTAATGCGGCATAACTGCGAACAAAGCCAGTTTGTACTCCGCGCAAAGCTGAGCCTGAGCCAAGGGCTACTCGGCCTACCCCACGTACAGCGCCATCTATGACCGCTTCATCGGTCTTAACTAAGACGGCAGTGAGAGCCTGACCAGGCTGCATGAATACCGCCTCATTGAAGCGATCTTGCAGTAAGTCTTGGCGCGCGATTGTTGTGAAGATTGAAACATCAGTCGGTGCGACTGATGCAACTTCATTTCGTGAATATTTTACAAATGCGATTGCAACACCAATCGCAACCATTGCCAGCGCCAATCCTGAGACAACCATTGGTGACAAAAGCTCTTCATGCTCGCCATGATGTTCAAAGAGTGGAGATAGCCAGTTAACCAAAGCATCTCCGTGGCTTAAAAGATAACCAGATGTAACCGAGCCAATTGCAAGAATTGCCATTGGCAACCACATGAGCCAAGGGGATTCGTGTGGATGGGCCTCATCATCCCAACGTGACTTACCAGTAAAGGTCAGGATCATTACGCGTGTCATATAGAAAGCAGTGATACCCGCGCCTAACAATGTGACACAACCAAGAATAATTCCTTTAGCGCCGCCAGAGTTAAATGCAGTTTCAATAATCATGTCTTTCGAATAGAAACCAGCAAATGGTGGAACACCTAAAATTGCTAAATAACCCAGACCAAATGTTGCAAATGTAATTGGCATGAATTTACGAAGTGCGCCGTACTTACGCATATTTACTTCATCGTTCATTCCGTGCATGACTGAGCCGGCACCAAGGAACATTCCAGCCTTAAAGAAACCGTGTGTAAGTAAGTGCATAATTGCAAATGCATAACCAACTGGGCCAAGACCTGCACCCAAAATCATGTAGCCAATCTGAGACATAGTCGATGCTGCTAGAGCTTTTTTAATGTCATCCTTTGCTGTACCGATTAATGCACCAAACATCAAAGTTATAGCGCCGATAATCACAACTAAAAGCTGAGCAGTTGGTGCTGCATCAAAGATGAAGTTAGAACGGGTAATTAAATAGACGCCAGCTGTAACCATTGTCGCTGCGTGAATCAGTGCCGATACAGGTGTTGGACCTGCCATCGCATCGCCAAGCCATGCCTGCAATGGGAATTGAGCAGATTTTCCAGTGGCTGCAACTAATAACATCAAGCCAATACCTGTCAGTGCGGCAGTTGATGTGTGATCAACGGCCTCTTTTACGCCACTGAATGAGACGGTTCCCATGGTCGCAAAGGCAATCATGATGGCAAATGAAAGACCCATATCGCCAATACGGTTCATAACGAAAGCTTTTTTAGAGGCCGTTGCATATGCCGGCTTTTGATTCCAGAAACCAATCAATAAGTACGAGGCTAAACCAACGCCTTCCCACCCCACATAGAGATTGAGGTAGCTATCGCCAAGCACCAACAGCAACATGGCGGCAATAAAAAGGTTGAGGAAAGCAAAGAAGCGTCGACGATCTGGATCGTGTGACATATATGAGATGGAATAAATATGAATCAAAGTGCCGACGCCGGTAATAAGGAGTACGAAACAGATAGAGAGCTGATCAAGCATCAGACTGGCATCAATTTTGAAGCTTCCGACTGAGATCCATTCAAATAGTTTCTGCGTAATTGGACGTTCACTATTTGAGCGACCTAGCATTAATGAGAGTTGATATAGGCCAACAAAGAATGAAGATGCCGATAGCGCAGTTGCAAGTAAGTGGCCCCACTTATCACTGCGACGGCCAGCAAGAAGAAGAATCGCGGATCCTGCCAGCGGAAGTGCAATCAAGTAGACCAAGGTAGTTGAGGTAATCATATTTATCGCTTCAACAAACTAGCATCATCAATAGATGCTGATCGGCGGGATCGATAGATTGTGACGATAATTGCTAGCCCAACTACAACTTCGCACGCAGCAACTACCATCGTAAAGAAGGCAATTACTTGGCCATTGAGATCTCCATTGATTCTGGAGAAAGTTACAAATGATAAATTTGCTGCATTGAGCATTAATTCAATACACATAAAGACAACTATCGCATTGCGACGTACAACAACACCTACGGCGCCAATTGTGAAGAGAAGTGCCGAGAGATAAAGATAGTTAGCTGCATTCATTTATTTCTCCTCCTCCACGCTTGTATCGACATTTCCAAGTTCAAAGCTTGATGAATTCAAGACATCGCCACGTGCTTTTAAGCTGGCATTAACTGAGGCGGCGGCGGCAGTTCCATCCGGCAACAGCGCTGGTACATCGACCGCATTGTGTCGAGCAAAAACGCCAGGTGCTGGCAGACCGGCAGCATTTGCTAGCGAGCCAGAACGAAAGCGTTGGATCGAAAGTTCACGTTGTGTTGGCTTCGTTTGAATGCGGTGATGGTGAGCTAAAACCATTGAACCAAGTGCTGCAGTAATTAAAAGCGCTGAAACAACTTCAAATGGCCATACGTATGTTGAGAATAAGAGGTTGGCAATTCCTTGAACATTTCCATCAGCGTTAGCGGCTTCTACTCCAACTGCACCACGGCCAAGAGTTGCACGACCTAGCAGAGAAATCATCAAGCCACCGAAACCAACTGCAGCTGTAATTGCAATCGGGCGAAGGCCTTTGATTGTTTCTACTAATGAATCTGAAGAGTCAACACCAACAAGCATCAAAATAAAGAGGAAGAGCATCATTACTGCGCCGGTATAAACCACAACTTGTACGATGCCTAGAAATGGTGCGCCTTGAGCGATATAAAAGATTGCCAATGAGATCATTACGAATGCCATCAAGATTGCAGAGTGAACCGCTTTCTTAACCAGCAACATACCAAGGGCTGCCGCAACACTCAGTGGGGCAAGAATCCAAAATAGAGTCGCCTCCGGCTTAGCGGTCTGCCCAACTTGTATAGCTAGATCAATCATTTATTCACATCCTGTGACGGGTGAGCCTGAGTTACATCGCCTTGGTAATAATTTGTATCAGTCATGTCTGGATACATCGGATGTGGAGGCATCAACATTCCTGCGCGCAACGGACCAAGAAGATCTTCTTTTTCAAAGATTAATTTCGCACGAGAATCATCGGCAAGTTCATACTCGTTTGTCATTGTCAGCGCACGAGTTGGACAAGCTTCAATACAAAGGCCACAGAAAACGCAGCGCAAGTAATTGATTTGGTATACCTTGCCGTAGCGCTCACCAGGTGACATACGATTCTCTTCAGTGTTGTCAGCGCCTTCAACATAAATTGCATCTGCAGGACAGGCCCATGCACATAGCTCGCAGCCAATACATTTTTCTAAACCATCCGGGTGTCGATTGAGCTGATGGCGACCGTGAAAACGCTCTTGAGTTGGGGCTTTGACCTCTGGATACTCAACTGTTTCGGGCTTTTTAAAGATGGTCGAAAAAGTCACCCAAAAGCCCTTGAGGTGTCCAAAGAGTCCGACTGAACCGGGTTGATTTACTTGCGCGAATTCAACCTTACTGAGGTCGCGATCAGAGTTTTTTAAAGGTTCGATCTCAGCCACGGTCGACTCCTTCTTTATTATTTGAGACGTTTATGGACGTTAATGCATCTGGGAGTTGCGGCAAAGCAAAGCTTGGCGCTTCGGCATCATCAACTATGGAGTCAAGTTTTTTCTTTTTAGCATTCTCGAAGCCGATATTGACTGCCATGATAAGGAAAACCACGGCCGAGGAAAAGGCGATAACAACGAGGCGAGGCGCGCCTTGTAATGAAAGTACGCGCAGTGTTGCAACAACCAAGATCCACATAATTGAAACAGGAATCAAAACTTTCCAACCGAACTGCATAAATTGGTCGTAGCGAAGACGTGGAAGTGTTCCACGCAGCCACACAAATACAAAGAAGAAGACCAAAACTTTTGAGAAGAACCACAGCGCGGTGAACCAACCACCAAGCCAGTTTTCAGTAAAACCTAAGAACGGTGGAGCGTGATATCCACCCAGGAAGAGCGTTGTTGCCAAAGCGGAAACTGCAATGATGTTTACATATTCAGCTAGGAAAAAGAGTGCGAACTTAAGTGATGAATATTCGGTGTGGAAGCCACCAACAAGCTCACCTTCGGCTTCAGCTAAATCAAATGGTGCACGGTTAGTTTCACCAACCATTGAGATTGCATAGATTGCAAAGGATGGGAAGAGAACAATTCCATACCACCATGAAGTTTGGGCAGCAACGATGTCAGAGGTAGACATTGAACCTGCATAAATAAATACGGCAACTAATGAAAGTCCCATTGCGATTTCATAGGAGATTACTTGCGCACTGGAGCGAAGTCCACCAAGAAGTGGATACGTTGAACCTGAAGACCAACCAGCCAAAATAATTCCGTAGACACCCACTGATGCAATGGCCAAAACATAGAGAACGCCGACAGGTAAATCTGTCAGTTGCATTGCGGTTTTATGTCCAAATAAAGTCACTGGTCCAGTAATTGGAATAACCGCAAAGGACATAAAGCAAGTTGTGGCACTAATAATTGGGGCAATAACAAAGACAATCTTGTCTGCAGCTGCCGGGATCAAATCTTCCTTCAAGGCAAGTTTTACGCCATCGGCGAGCGCCTGAATTAATCCAAAGGGGCCAACTCGGTTTGGGCCTGGGCGCTGTTGCATGCGGCCAACTAATCGACGTTCACCCCACACCGACATAAGAGTAAGAAGTACGCAGACAATAAAGACAAGTAATGCTTTGACAGTGATGAGCCACCCTGGATCTGCACCAATTAACTGTGCTGTTGTCATAGTTTCACCACCGTAACTACTGCGCCATGCGCTGCGCCTAGGTTTATAAGTAATTGAGATCCGCGTGAATTACGAGGCGCCCAGACTGCATCATCATGAATATCTTCAACAAGTGCCGGCAGCGTTACTGAACCCACCACTGATGAAATTTTTAGTTGATCCCCATCTACTACACCTAATGATGCAGCTCGCTTAGGAGATATCACTGCAACACATTGGCGCGCAGTCCCAGCTAAATTATCTTCACCCTTTTGAAGGGTTCCAAGATCCAGTAAACGTCGCCAAGAGGTAAGAACAAACTCATTCTCTTTAAGCGAGGTGGCCTTTTCAGAACTGATGTTCTTCATGGCGGCACGTGCGCCATCCCATGTTCCGATTGTTGCAATCTCTCGAGCAGCAGCAGTGACGGTACCTAAGTTCAGTGATACACCCATCTCTTCGGCAATCATTGAAAGAATACGAAGATCACTGCGATTGAGTGAGTTATCTACTGCAGCATCAAATTTACGTGCGCGACCTTCCCAGTTAAGGAAAGAGCCACTCTTTTCAGTGATTGCAGCTACGGGCAAAATAACATTTGCACGTTGCGTCACTTCACTTGGTGCGATCTCAAGAGAAACAACAAATGCTTTATCAAGTGCTGCCAAGGCTGCGGCATTATTAGTGCCATCTTGAGGATCTACTCCACCAACAAGTAGCGCGCCTAGCTCCCCTGAATTAACCGCAGCATAAATCTCATCGTTTGTTCGGCCAATTGCCGTTGGAAGTGAAGGGGTATTCCACAGCGCAGCAATATCTACGCGGGCTGCAGCATCAGAGACAGGACGACCGCCTGGCAATAAGTTACCGATAGCACCAGATTCAAGTGCGCCTCGTTCTCCTGCTCGACGCGGAATCCATGCCAGTTTTGCATGCGTTGAGTTAGCTAGTGCCGCAACTGCGCTTAAAACTCCAGCACTCTCTGATGCACGTTCCCCAACGAGAATAACTGACTTAGCTGTTAAAGGTAACCCGGTGATCGCGGCAGCCTCTTGACCAGGAGCAACTTTTATAAACTCGCCTTTAAGTTTTTCAACTCCAATTGAAAGCTTGCTTCCGATTGATGTAACTTTAAGTGCACGCTTGCGGAACTGCTTATTAAGTCGCAAGAAGACAATTGGTGACTCTTCTTCAGGTTCAAAGCCAACTAATACGACGTGATCTGCACGATCGATATCTAAGTAAGTAGTTGTCGAACCAACGATGTGTGCAGCTAAAAATTCACGCTCTTCTTCGGATGAGACACGAGCGCGGAAATCAATATCGTTGGTGTTAAGAGCAACGCGCGCAAACTTGCTATATCCATAGGCATCTTCATGTGTCATGCGTCCGCCAACGAGAACCGCTGATGCTGAAGCTTTTAACCCTTGTGCTGCTGCGGCTAAAGCTTCTGGCCAAGATGCTTGAACTAATTCGCCATCGATATTTCGAACTTGTGGATGTGCAAGACGATCAACAGCAGTTACATACTTAAATGCCCAACGTCCCTTATCGCAGTTCCACTCTTCATTTACTGAAGCATCTTCACCAGCAAGACGGCGCAGTGTTTTTCCACGGCGAACGTCGGTACGCATGTCGCAACCAGATGCGCAGTGTTCGCATGCAGAAGGCGTTGAGACTAAATCGAATGGACGTGCACGGAAACGATATGAAGCCCCAGTAAGTGCACCTACTGGACAGATCTGAACCGTGTTGCCCGAGAAGTAAGAAGTAAAAGGCTGCTTTTCATAAATTCCTACTTGCTGAAGCGCTCCACGCTCATTGAGGGTAATAAATGGATCGCTCGCAATTTGCTCTGAAAAACGAGTGCAGCGCGCACATAAAACACAACGTTCGCGATCAAGCAGAACTTGAGATGAGATATTGATTGGCTTTTCAAAAGTGCGCTTAACACCCTGGAACCGTGACTCGCTATGTCCAGAACTAAGGGCCTGATTTTGAAGTGGGCATTCACCGCCCTTATCGCAGACTGGGCAATCAAGTGGATGATTGATGAGCAATAACTCCATGACACCTTGCTGGGCTTTATCTGCAACAGGCGATGTTAATTGTGTTTTTACAATCATTCCTGGCTCAACCGGAATTGTGCATGATGCTTGAGGCTTAGGAAAAGCACGTCCATTAATTTCAATATCAACTAAACATTGGCGACATGCACCGACTGGATCTAATAACGGATGATCACAAAAACGTGGGATTTGAATACCTAGTTGTTCAGCTGCGCGAATAACTAGAGTTCCCTTTGGAACGCTTACTTCAAAGCCATCGATTACAACCGTAATCATGTCGACGATTTCTGCAGTTGTCATTTATGCACCTGCCCCAACAAATAGAGTTGAAGCGACTGGATCAAATGGGCATCCACCATGAGTAATGTGAGCGATGTATTCATCACGGAAATATTTAATAGATGAAGTGATCGGGCTAGTGGCTCCATCACCAAGTGCACAGAATGAGCGCCCAAGGATGTTGTCGCACAGATCTAGAAGTTTTGCTAAATCTGCCTCGGTTCCCTTACCCGCTTCAAGGTCACGCAGAATCTGTACTAACCACCATGTACCTTCACGGCATGGTGTGCACTTACCGCACGATTCGTGCTTATAAAACTCGGTCCAACGCAATACTGCGCGTACTACACATGTTGTCTCATCAAAAATTTGTAGCGCTTTAGTTCCAAGCATCGATCCAGCAGCCGATACACCTTCGTAATCCAATGGTGTATCAAGATGTTCTTGAGTAAATATTGGCGTTGATGATCCACCAGGAGTCCAAAACTTGAGTGTGTGGCCGGTGCGAATGCCACCCGAAAGTTCCAGAATTTCGCGCAATGTAATCCCTAGCGGTGCTTCAAACTGGCCTGGATTATTAACGTGGCCAGAGAGTGAATAAAGCGTTGTTCCTTTACTTTTTTCAGTACCCATGGATTGATACCACTCGGCACCATTAGCAATGATTGCTGGGACTGCTGAAATAGATTCAACGTTATTTACAACAGTAGGCCGCGCATATAAACCAGCGATCGCAGGAAATGGTGGGCGAAGACGTGGCTGGCCTCTAAAACCTTCAAGTGAATCTAAGAGCGCAGTCTCTTCACCACAGATATAGGCACCAGCACCAACATGGAGAACTAATTCAACTCCATTGCCAAGGTGCCCAGCTTTATAAGCATCTTCAATTGCTTGGTTCATACGGCGAACAACATGTGTAACTTCACCGCGAATATAAATAAAAGCATGCTTGGCGCGAATTGCATGGCAAGCGATGATGCAGCCTTCTATGAGAACGTGTGGATTTGCCATAAGCAATGGCATGTCTTTACATGTGCCTGGCTCTGACTCATCGGCGTTAACAACTAGATAGTGATCTTTGTTATCACCTTGTGGAATAAATCCCCACTTCATTCCAGTTGGGAAACCAGCACCACCGCGACCTCGTAAACCTGAATCTTTAACTAATTGGATAACTGCATCTGGATCGATCGCTAATGCTTTTTGCGAAGCTTTATATCCACCATGACGCGTATAAGCCTCAATAGTGAATGAGTCTTTTTCATCCCAGTGAGCTGAGAGTACGGGCACTAATTGAGTCATTATTTGCCCTCTTTCGAAATTTTTAATCCAAGGAGTGAAGGTTCTCCAGCTTGAATACCTTCGTGTGCTTTTCCATCATTGATGCCGGCCAGAACAGCAGATGCCTCTTTCCATGTAACTAAAGAGTTTGGTCCACGTGTTGGAGGCTTGGGATTTCCTTGACGCATTGAATCAACTAAATCCTTTGATGACTGAACTGTTTGGTTGTCGTAGAACTCCCAGTTAGCCATGACAACCGGGGCGTAATCACATGCAGCATTACATTCGATATGTTCGAGTGAGACTTTTCCGTCGGCTGTTACGCCATCATTTTCTAAACCTAAGTGGGCTTTTAAGCCTGCAAATATGGCATCCCCGCCCATTACTGCGCACAAAGTGTTTGTGCAGACACCTACGTGATATTCGCCAACTGGCTTGCGCTTGTATTGCGTATAAAAAGTTGCCACGGCAGATACTTCAGCGGTTTCAAGAGTTAATAACTTGGCAATGAGTTCAATACCTTCGCCATCGACATAACCAACGCGCGACTGAACAAAGTGTAGAAGCGGCATGATTGCCGAACGTGAACGTGGATAGCGCGCAATGATTGAATCCATTATTGCTAGATCTTCAGTTGAATATGCCATTAGCGATCAACGCCTCCCATCACAGGGTCAATAGATGCAACCGCACCAATAATGTCAGCGATCATTCCGCCTTCACTCATTGCTGCCGTTGCTTGTAAATTATTAAATGACGGTTCACGGAAATGCACGCGATATGGACGAGTTCCTCCATCAGAGACAACACTTGCACCGAGTTCACCGCGTGGTGATTCAATTGCTACATAAGCTTGACCAGCTGGCACATGAAAACCCTCTGTCACTAACTTAAAGTGGTGGATCAAAGATTCCATCGATGTTCCCATAATTTCGCGAATATGGTTCAGCGAGTTACCAAGTCCATCACTGCCTAAAGCAAGTTGTGCAGGCCATGCAATCTTCTTATCTGAAACCATCACTGGTGCGCCTTCGAGTTTTTCTAACTTATCTAATGCTTGTTCGATAATGCGCAATGACTGTTCTAATTCATTCATACGAATCAAGAAGCGACCATAGACATCGCATGTATCGGCAGTAATAACATCAAAGTTATAGTTTTCATAACCGCAATATGGCTGCACCTTGCGTAGATCCCATGGCAGACCAGTCGAACGCAGAACTGGACCTGTGATTCCAAGAGTTGTTGCACCAGCTAGATCCAAATAACCGATGCCTTGTGTGCGCTTCAGCCAAATTGAGTTACCTACTAAAAGCGTCGTATTGTCTTTAAAGTTTTTGCGCATAGTTGTGACTGCATCACGAATCTTAGGAATTGCTCCCTCTGGTAGGTCCTGTTGAACCCCACCTGGGCGGATATAGGCCATATTCATGCGCAAACCAGAGATCATTTCAAAGATATCTAAAACGATTTCACGTTCGCGGAAAGCAAAGAACATAGGGGTAATCGCACCAAGTTCAAGTGCTCCGGTACCAAGTGCCACCATGTGAGAAGAGATGCGATTGAGCTCCATCATCATGACACGAATAACACTCGCGCGCTCTGGTACATCGTCAGTGATTCCCAAGAGTTTTTCTACGGCTAAGCAGTAAGCCGTTTCATTAAATAAGGGTGACAGGTAATCCATGCGAGTTACAAATGTCGTTCCCTGGGTCCAGTTACGGAACTCCATGTTCTTTTCAATTCCAGTATGCAGGTATCCAATTCCGCAACGAACTTCAGTAACCGTTTCACCTTCAAGTTCAAGAATTAAACGAAGCACTCCGTGTGTTGATGGATGCTGAGGGCCCATGTTGACTACAACGCGCTCTTCTTTAGTTGAACCAATTTCTTGAATTAGCGAATCCCAGTCTCCGCCAGTAACCGAGAAGACTGTTCCTTCAGTTGTATCGCGTGAAGGTGCGTATGGATCAAAAGTTGTCACTTGTAACTCCTTCGATCACTTGGAGGAGGGGTTGTTGCACCTTTATATTCAACGGCAATGCCACCGAGTGCATAATCTTTACGTTGTGGATGACCTTGCCAGTCATCAGGCATCAAAATGCGAGTCAGTCCTGGATGACCATCAAAGATAATTCCAAACATGTCAAAAGTTTCGCGTTCATGCCAATTGTTTCCCGCCCACACTTCAACGAGTGAAGGAATATGCGCATCGGCATCTGCTACTGAAACTTCAAGTCGAATGCGTCGATTATTTGTTAATGAAAGAAGTGGATAAACCGCACTGAATTCACGATCAGTTCTTTCAGGATAGTGAACTCCTGAAACTCCCATGCACATTTCAAACTTAAGAGAGTCACGCAAAATCATCGCAACCTCGACAAGCTTTTCGCGCTTAACGTGCAAAGTTAGTTCTCCGCGATCAACTACTACTCGCTCGATAGCTTGTGAAAACTCTGGATAAGCGCGCTCTAAATCATCGGCAACTTCATCAAAATAGCTGCCATATGGGCGCTCTGAAGAGCCAGTCGATGCAGGAGTACGCACTAGGCCGCTATAGCCAGATGTGTCACCTGTACCGCGAGCGCCAAACATTCCAGAATCAGTCATTTACGCTAACAAGCCCTTCATTTCAATAGTTGGCTTAGCGTTCATAGCTGCAAGCTCAACATCTTTGATGATCTGCGCGCGGTTAGCTCCAAGTTTTTCATCATAGATTTTTTCATGCAGTTTAAGAATTGCATCCATCAACATTTCAGGGCGTGGTGGACAACCTGGTAAATAAATATCTACCGGAACGACATGGTCTACACCTTGAACAACAGCGTAGTTATTAAACATTCCACCAGATGACGCGCATGCGCCCATAGCGATAACCCATTTAGGTGCTGACATTTGATCATAAATCTGACGAAGAACTGGAGCCATTTTATTTGATACACGACCGGCAACAATCATTAAGTCTGCCTGGCGAGGAGAGGCTCTAAAAACTTCCATACCAAAACGTGAAATATCATATTTAGCTGCAGACCCGACTGCCATCATCTCAATTGCACAACAAGCAAGACCAAAGGTTGCTGGCCAAAGAGAGTTCTTGCGCATGTAGCCGGCAAGTTTTTCTACGGTTGTTAATAGAAAACCGCTAGGAATCTTCTCTTCTAGACCCATGTTTTAGTCCCATTCCAATCCGCCGCGACGCCATACATATGCATATGCGACGAAAACAGTTCCGATAAAGATTGCCATCTCAACTAAACCAAAAACGCCTAACTTATCGAACGTGACAGCCCATGGATAAAGGAAAACAATTTCAATATCAAAAATAATAAATAGCATGGCAGTCAAAAAATACTTAACTGGAAAACGTCCACCCTCGGCCGCTTGTGGAGACGGTTCGATTCCACACTCGTAAGCATCGGCCTTTGCACGGTTATATCGAGCTGGTCCCGTCAGTGCTCCAGCGGCAATTGAGATTATGGAAAAACCAAAGCCAATAGCCCCTAGCACCAGGATTGGCACGTATGGATTGGATGTGGATATCACGTGTGAAATCTTAGAGTCGTTCGGCCGTTGCCAATGACAGCTAGCCCTTTATTCCGCTGTGAACTGCAACAACTCCACCAGTCAGGTTTTTCCAACTCACCTGCCTCCAGCCTGCCGCCTCCATGGCCGCTGCCAGATCGACTTGATTAGGCCAGGCCCGGATGGATTCAGCTAAATAGACGTAGGCATCGGGATTTGAGGAGGTTTTCCGGGCTATAACCGGCAAGGCCCGCATGAGATAGCCCATATAGAGCCTGCGAAATGGCCGCCACGTGGGGTGGGAGAACTCAACAACGACCATCCGGCCGCCTGGTTTAGTCACCCGAAGGGCTTGGGCCAGCGCCTTTGGGTAGTCAACGGTATTGCGTAGGCCAAAGGAGATCGTGGTGACGTCAAAGGTATTGGCCTCAAAGGGCAGGTTGAGGGCATCGGCCTTGGAAAAAGTCAGATACGGACGGGATTTTCGGCCTTGGGCCAACATCCCCTCTGAAAAATCAGTGGAGAGAACATCGGCGCCAGCCTCATGCAGGGGTTGCGAGGATGAGCCCGGGCCTGCCGCTAAATCCAAAATCTTCATTCCTGGGGCAGGTGCGATTATTTTCGTTACAGCCTTGCGCCACGCCTTTGTACGGCCAAGACTCAACAGATCATTAACAATGTCGTATCGCTTGGCGACTCCATCAAACATCGCAGCGACTTCATCGGGATCTTTGTTCAGATTAGCGCGCGACATAGGTGCATTCTCTCGTGAAGTAGGCTCATCCACAACTTAACCTACCGAGGAGAAGCTCATGACATTTGCTGCAGGCTCACTTCGAGCAAGGGTTATGCCACGTAGTTCTGCAATTTCAAACATTGCCTTAATTTCTGGTGGAGTACTCCTGCTTGCAGCATCTGCTCAAATCGCGATTCCTGTTCCTGGTTCTCCGGTACCTGTAACAGGTCAAACCCTTGGTGTCCTTTTAATTGGAACAAGTTATGGAAGTGGAATCGGCCTTGCAACGTTTGCTATTTATTTACTAGCTGGAATTGTGGGGGCTCCTGTATTTGCTGGAGCAAGTTTTGGAATTGAGAAAATTACTGGCGCGACCGGTGGATATTTAATCGGAATGTTAATAACTACCTACGTTCTAGGGCTATTAGCTAACCGCCGCTTTGATCAAAAATTTCTAACAGCACTTCCATCGATGCTACTTGGAAACCTAATCATTTTTTCATGTGGAATTATCTGGCTCCACCATTTCACTGGTAAAGACTGGACATGGACGATTAACGCTGGATTAACTCCATTTATTGTTGGAGAGATTTTAAAAATTGCAATTGCCGGGACATCTCTACCAATTTTATGGCGACTTGTTAACGCTAAAAAGCAGTAAGAAGCCATATATGCCTACATTAATGCCAGTTACCACAACGCACTTGGGCGAGCATTTACCGCTGCTTGATCTTTTGCCGAATGAACAACCTCTTGCATGGATTCGCGGTGGTGAAGGTTTAGTTGGATGGGGAATCCATGCGACAACTACAGTCAGCGGTCCACATCGATTTGCCGATGCGCGGCTATGGTGGCAAAAACAGCTTGAAGGATTTGCAGTTTCAAATTCAGTTCATGGAAGCGGTACTGGCCCACTTCTCTTTACTTCTTTTTCCTTTTCCCCCGATGAGCCATCTGTATTAGTAATTCCACAAGTAATTGTTGGAATGAAAGGTGGCAAATCATGGATTACGTGGATTGGTTCGGCTTCACAACCAGTTTTGAACTCTGAACCTGCAGTATTTACGTCAAATCCTGTTAGTTGGATTGACGATTCAAATGCTGATGCAGATTGGAAACGGCGAGTCACTGATTCAGTTCAGCGAATACATGATGGAGTGCTTGATAAAGTTGTTCTAGCTCGCGATTTCTCTGGAACTGCACAATCTCATATCGATGCGCGCTCTATTCTTAAAAAACTTGCCGCTGAATATCCATCTACATGGAGTTTTTCTGTTTCTGGCCTCGTTGGCGCAACACCAGAATTGTTACTACGTCTATCTCGCAAAATGGTTACATCACGTGTTTTAGCTGGAACGATTAGTAAAACTGGCGATGATGAACGTGATTTAGCACTAGCCGCATCTCTCGCGCGATCATCAAAGGATCTCGAAGAACATGAATACGCAGTTCGTTCTGTAGCACAAGCCCTTGAACCTTTTTGTACATCTACAAATATCCCTGAATCACCATATGTTTTGCACTTAGCCAACGTCATGCACCTTGCTACCGACGTCACTGGTGCATTAGCTGAAAAACTCGCCCATGTAGATTCTTTTTCAATTCTTGAACAACTACATCCATCGGCTGCGGTTTGTGGAACTCCACGTTCATTGGCTACAGAGTTGATTAAAGAAATTGAAGGCTTATCTCGTGGACGTTATGCAGGACCTGTCGGTTGGATTGATGCTGCCGGAGATGGCGAACTCGGTATCGCGCTGCGTTGTGGTGAAATAAATGACAGGACTGTTCGAATTTTTGCTGGTTGTGGGATCGTTGCTGGATCTAATCCAGAGAAAGAACTAGCTGAAAGTGAAGCTAAGTTAGTACCGATGCGCACTGCGCTTAAATAGAGCTCATCTTTTCGTAGATAGATTTTAAGTTATCGGCATTAGCTTCGCGTGATGGAACGTGTGCAACGACGACAGATACACCTTTTATTGGGGTTGAGATTGCTTTCTCTAAAGCCTCAATCGACGTCACGGTTGTAGCGTCAATTCCCATTGCACGTGCAATCGCTGCCGGATCTAATCCATGAGGCGTTCCAAAAACTTCTTCAAAGCCATCTACTCCGCGCTGTGGAAGTGTTGAAAAGATTCCACCACCATCGTTATTAATGACGATGAATCTGCAATTAATATCGTCACGCTGGATTAAGCCAGTTAAGTCATGTAAAAATGCAAGATCTCCCAGTACTGCCAAACTTTGTTTGTGATTAAAGGCCACACCCAGAGCGGTTGAAATGTTGCCATCGATCCCAGCTAGACCACGATTTGCATATGTGGTGACGCCACTTCGTGGAGTTGCAAAGCCTTCTATGTCTCTGATTGGCCGCGATGAGGCAATAAATACTGCTGAATCTTTCGGAATTGCAGCAGAAATAACTGCGGCTATATGGGCTTCATTCCAGCCATCGTTCTCGCTAATTACTTTAGCGCAGCGCGTTGAAAACTTATTCCACTGTGCAATCCAATCCTGCGATGCAGGTTGTGCTTCAAGATGAGGTATCGATGTGAACTTTTTATCTCCAGATCGATCACTATCAATCGTGGCCATCCGAGGATCGATAATGCATGTAATAGGCGCTAATTTAATGAGCGCGTTCACAGAGCGGGATAAAGTTGTGCGACCAATAACGATTGCAACTTGTGGAATTAATACGCTACGAATCTCTTGTGATGTTAAGAAGACTGAAGCATGTGCAACAGCATCTGGAAATGAAAGTGGGTCTTCTGCAATAACGGGCCAGCCAAGTTGCTTGGCAAAAGCATGAACTTCTTCGACGCTTAACCCTCCGCGGTCATGACCAATTACTAAAACACCTCGAGTGCCTTGCACTTTTAATGTGCCGGCCTTAACGCGCGGATGTTTTGTGCGTTCTCCAACGGCGATTTCGTCGAGCCAAGCAACTGAATCATCTGGGAGAAGTGGTTCTTCAAACTGGAGATTTAAGTGCACCGGACCAGTTCGCAAACTATCTAGTGGTAACTCCATTGGGAAAACCGGCCCATCAACGTCGGCAAAATAGCGAACTGCTTTTCCGTACAACCGTGCCTGCTCAGTAGTTTGATTAGCACCAGTTCTGCGCAACATAGCTGGACGATCGGCCGATAAAACTAAAA
>WLKQ01000021.1 GCA_009701185.1 Actinomycetota bacterium
AGCTGCTGGCAAGGTATGGAAGATGTACACCCCTGCTGCAGTTGGTTCTACCTACAACAGCGCAGTATCAGCATGGGCGCCACACCCAGCATGTGCTCGTCTCTGGATGGAATACACACTTGGTGAAACAGGTGCAACAGTATTTGCAACCGGCGGCGCAACACCAACACTTTGGGTATTCCTCCTAAAGACTGGCCGCGCATCTGCAGCTGGTAAAGATGCAATTGGTAGCAGCAAGGTAATTGCTGAAAAGGCAACTGCTGATCAGACTGCAAAGGCTCGTGTCTATCTTAAGACTGCGTGGCCAGCAGCTGTAGGAACTAACTAAGAATAAGGTCAATTCATTGACTGAGCTTCAATACATGGGAACCGGTTCTGCCAATGGCAGGACCGGTTCTCGGTATTGGCGCAGTAAGAGTGCTTATTTAGGTGTACTACCTTTCCTACTATTTAGCGGACTCTTTCTTTTATATCCGACCTGGAACGTTGTCTCTGGTGCCGTACAAGATAACAACGGAAAATTCAGTACCACTGTTTTGAGTGAAGTTTTCAACTCCCCTGTTGCTCGACATGCATTTGCAAACTCTCTAGAGCTATCGGCACGAACTGCGATCGTCGGTGCATTGTTGGGTGGATTATTTGCTTGGGCGATTGCAACTGGAAAGCCGGGTGGAGTTTTTTACAAAGTCTCTGTGGCACTCAGCAGTGTTTTGGCGCAGTTCGGCGGAGTGATGTTGACCTTTGCTTTCTTAGCCACTTTTGGTTTCAACGGTCTGGTGTCGAGTTTGGCAGTGAAGTTCTTACCAAATACTTTCTTAGCCGATTCAACGTGGCTCTACGGAATGACGGGCTTGAGCATCCTTTATACATTTTTCCAAATTCCGCTCATGGTTCTTGTCTTCTTGCCAACGTTAGAGAATTTAAAACCTCAGTGGCGCGAAGCATCTGATGCTTTGGGTGGAAAAGCCTACGAATACTGGCTGCGCGTTGGAATACCGATTCTGACGCCATCATTTGTAGGTGGAGCGCTCCTGCTTTTTGTGAACTCATTTTCAGCGTATGCAACGGCAAATACCCTCATCAATCTTTCAGACTTCTTAACTCCGCTTGAGATTGCTACCGCGCTAACAAGTGAGACCGGTGGATCAAATCCCGCCGAAGCCAAATCGTTGTCGATGTTTATGGTTATCGTTGTCATCATCGTGATGAGTCTTTATGCGTTGCTTCGTCGAAAAGTGAGTAAGTGGGAGCAGAAGCGATGAAGCAATCAATGGGTGTGCGCTTATGGCGCTGGACGATCATTTCATTTGTTGCGCTATACCTGTTGGTGCCGTTATATGCGATGTTTGATTTTTCTACTAAGCCTTTTGGCTTTGCCGATAAAGGTCGTACTTTCCGTGCCTGGACAATGATTGCATCGCAACCCGACCTCTTAGCGGCAATTTCGCGCTCCTTAATTACAGCTGCGATAGTCATGGCGCTGATTTTATTTATGATTGTTCCTACGGCGATCTGGGTTCACTTAAAGCTACCGGGCCTTCGTCGCCCATTTGAGCTCCTATGCCTGTTGCCACTTGCCATTCCTGCCATTGTTATTGTCGTAGGAATCGCTCCGCTGTACCGATGGATCTCAATCAACATCAGTGAGTCACCTATTACTTTAGCTGGCGTTTATTCCATGTTGATTCTGCCCTATACGTATCGTTCCTTATCTGCCGCCCTTGATGCCGTTGACATTCATACGTTAGCTGAAGCCGCTACTACTTTAGGTGCATCGATTTCACGGGTAATTTTTGGAATCATTATGCCAACGATTAAGACTGGAATCGTTAATGGCTCATTTATTGCAATTGCTTTAGTTCTTGGAGAATATACTATTTCAAATATTCTTAACTTTAAAACTTTCCAAGTAGTTATTGCTCAAATTGGCCGACAAAATGGCAACGTGGCGGTTGCGGTGTCACTTGCCTCCTTACTCTTTGTTATCTTTTTACTTCTCATCATCCCTACCAAAAAACGTCAAGGCGCCGTCCTTGATGTTGACGTCGCCTAAGAGATAAGGACCCATACGTTGAGCTCATCAGCTTATGTACAGTTAGTAGACCTTGTTAAGCACTTTGGCAAAGTCAAAGCTCTCGACGGCTTAACCATTGATATCGCAGAGGGCGAACTCGTGGCCCTACTTGGTCCTTCTGGCTGCGGAAAGACAACTGCTCTTCGTGCACTAGCTGGACTACAAGGACTAGATCGCGGTCAGATGATTGTGGATGGCAAAGATGTCACTTTCCACAATGCAAATAAGCGCGGAATGGGTATGGTTTTTCAGGCTTACTCCTTATTTCCTCATATGACTGCGCGTGAAAATGTTGAATACGGCTTGAAACTTCGGGCAAATAAAATAGCTGCAGATAATCGCAAAGCCCGCTCAGGTGAGTTATTAGATTTAGTTGGCCTCTCATCTCATGCTAACCACTATCCATACCAATTATCGGGTGGGCAACAGCAGCGCATTGCACTTGCTCGCGCTTTAGCAATATCTCCAAAAGTTTTGCTTCTAGATGAACCGCTATCGGCCCTGGATGCAAAAGTTCGCACACAACTGCGTGAAGAAATTCGTCGTATTCAAGTGGAGTTAGGTACTACAACTCTTTTTGTCACTCACGATCAAGAAGAAGCACTCAGCATCGCCGATCGAGTCGGTGTGATGCGCAATGGTGTTCTTGAACAAATTGCCGCTCCGGCCGAACTCTATGACCGTCCACGCACTGCCTTTGTTGCCGAATTTGTTGGTCTAACAAATCCGATTGCAGGAAAAGTAAGTGGTGGAACAATCGAAATTCTTGGTGGAGTAGTAAAAACTCTGCCCGGCTCCGTTACCTCTGGTGATGGAATTGCTCTAGTGCGGCCTGAAAGCATTGACGTTGTTGCAAGCAAATCGGGAAATGCAACAGTCTTCTCAGCTAGCTTCTTAGGGGCAACCTGTCGCTTAAGTATCTCTCTCAATGATGGAACTCGCGTCACTGCACAGTTGCCAAGTCCTGAAGCCGCTGGTCTTGGTGCAGGTGCTCCCGTGAAAGTTTCACTTCTAGATTTGCCTGTGTTTGTTAAGGCAGCTGGATAATGTTTGGAAAAATCTCATCGCTAGAGACATTCACCGATGAGTTCGTTTGTTTTGTAAAGGTGACAACAACCGATGGACACATTGGTTGGGGTCAAACCTCTACATATAACGCCGACATAACCGCCAAAGTCTTTCACCGCCAAATTGCGCCATGGGCAATCGGCCGCGATGTAGCCGATATCGGCGCCTTGATAACCCTGATCGAAGCTAAAGAACACAAATATCCAGGAAGTTATCGATGCCGAGCAAATGCTGGGCTAGATACTGCGCTGTGGGATCTTCGTGGACGAGCCGAAGGTAAGCCAGTTGTCGAGCTACTTGGAGGCGTTCCAAAGAAGCTTCGCACCTATGCATCATCCATGAAACGCGACATCACACCGCAAGAGGAAGCCGAACGCTTCGTAAAGTTACGTGACACCTATGGCTTTGATGCATTTAAATGGCGCGTAGGCGCAGAGTGTGGAAATGATATTGATGAGTGGCCAGGACGCACAGAAGAAGTTGTCCCGGTGGTTTCTCGCGCCCTTGGTGATGGAATTTCAAAATTAGTCGATGGCAATAGTGGTTTTTCTCCTAAACGTGCCATCGAAGTTGGTGCACTCCTTGAGGCCGAAGGTATTTCGCATTTTGAAGAACCGTGTAAGTACTGGGAACTTGAGGAGACGCAACAAGTAACCGATGCACTTTCAATTGATGTAACTGGCGGGGAACAAGATTGGGATTTAGTCACATGGCAGCGCATGATCGATATGCGTGCAGTAAATATTTTACAGCCCGACATTATGTATATGGGAGGCATTTGGCGCACGTTAAAAGTTGTTGAGATGGCCAAAAAAGCAAATATGCCAATCACTCCGCATAGTGCCAATCTTTCACTTGTAACTATCTGCACTATGCATTTATTGGGTGCGATTGATAATCCCGGTAAATACCTTGAATTTTCTATTGAAGGCTTTGATTACTACCCATGGCAAAGAGATCTATTTCTTGGAGATCCATTTGCTATTGAAAGCGGCATGATTCAAATTCCATCAGAACCTGGGTGGGGCGTAGAGATAAATCCGGTGTGGTTAAGCAAGGCAACGCACCAAGTGACAACACTCTAAGCGCGCTGTACGCCATTCACATTAGTGTTTTGACAGGTTTTCACCTAGATTCAAGGCATGACAACGGAGTCAGCTTTCGAAACTGCGCGCGCGCAATTACGCACGGCAGTAGATCAATTGGGCCTTTCAGAAAATGATTGGCAAACACTGTCAACACCACGGCGAATCTTAGAAGTAGCTGTCCCATTGCGTCGCGATAACGATAAAGTCGAAATGTATAAGGGCTATCGAGTTCAATACTCAACTACACGCGGACCTTCTAAAGGTGGAGTTCGCTTCCACCCTCAGATCGATCTTGAAGAAACAATTGCCCTTGCCATGCTGATGACATGGAAATGTGCTCTGACAAATCTGCCCTTTGGAGGAGCTAAAGGTGGAATTGCAGTTGATGCAGCCACTCTGTCTGACCGCGAAAATGAACGTTTAACACGACGATATACATCAGAGATTTTGCCCATCATCGGGCCAGAGCGCGATATTCCTGCGCCCGATGTTGGCACTGACGAACGCAACATGGCATGGATGATGGATACATACTCGGTGAACGCTGGTTTTTCAGTACCTGGAGTTGTAACTGGAAAACCAATTGTTCTAGGTGGATCTCTTGGCCGTAATTCTGCGACTGGTGATGGTGTTGCAATTTCAACTCTCCAAGGCCTGCGAGTTTGCGGAATAAATCCAATAGGTGCAACTGTTGCGATTCAGGGTTTTGGAAAAGTTGGTTATTGGGCCGCAATCGCTTTAGAAAACATGGGACTGAAAGTTATTGCGGTGAGCGATGTTCATGGTGCAGTCACAGGTTTTAAAAATGTGAGTGAATTGTGGGAACACTTTTTAAAGCATAAGAACTTAAATGCCCCAGGCACGGATCGTTTAACAAATGAAGAGTTACTTCATTTAGATGTTGATGTGCTTATCCCTGCGGCTTTATCCGATGCCATAACAGGTCACACAGCACCCGGAATCAAAGCTAAGGTCATAGTCGAGGGTGCTAATGCTCCGACTTCACCGGAGGGCGATGCGATTCTCAATGAAAAAGGCATATTGGTAGTTCCAGATATTTTAGCTAACTCAGGTGGAGTAATAGTTTCTTACTTCGAATGGGTTCAAGATAAGCAGAACTATGCATGGGATGCTAATGAAGTAAAAACAAACTTAAACCGCATTATGTTAAAAGCCTTCACCGAAGTTGAAGAGATGGCAACAACACGTTCGGTTACCTGGCGCGAAGCTGCACATATGCTGGGTGTTTCACGCGTTGCCCAAGCGCACAAACTGCGCGGGCTTTACCCTTAAAAACATAAAAGGAGGGAGTGAATTTCTCACGCCCTCCCTTTATTAAAAAAGCTAATTAATTAAGCAACTGCCTTCTTAAGCTTTGTTCCAGCACTTACCTTGACGCCAGTGCGAGCAGGGATCTGAAGAACTGCACCAGTTTGTGGGTTACGTCCTGAACGAGCTGCACGAGCAACTGCCTCAATTGAAATAAAGCCAGGGAGAACTAGCTTCTCCTTGCTCTGAAGCATTGAAATTGCTAGACCTTCAAGTGCCTCGAGAACTGATGAGACGGCACTCTCTGACTGCTTTGAATCTGCGGCTAGCTTTGCAACGATCTCTTTTTTATTCATGAAGTTCTCTCCAGTACTGGGTTGAAGTTAATACACGTAATCTTGCCAGCAATGGCTTGGCAAACCCGCTTAACCACGCGTGTTTATCGCTAAATTCGTCAGATTTCTTCGTTTTACCCGCTTTTGCCCCTATTTCACCGCGGATGCGCCCTCTTTTGCCAGCTTTCTTATTGTGGCATCTCTTCAAGAGGTGCCTTAAAGTGTGGCCGTGAATAAAACTATTGATGCCGAATTTCTCAGCCTTCCATTAGATGCAGTCTCTGATGCTGCAATCTCAACTGCAAAAAGCGCCGGAGCCTCACACGTTGATGTTCGTATTGAGCGCACACGCACAGGCTTATTAGCACTGCGTGATGCAAAGCCTGAAACGCAGAGTGATGAAACTCTGGCAGGTGTCGGAGTGCGCGTGATTGTCAATGGTGCTTGGGGTTTCGCATCTAGCCCAGAGATTTCAGTAAAGGTTGCACAACAACTAGCGCTGACTGCAGTTGCAATGGCTAAGACATCAAAGCCGCTTTCAACTCAAGAGATTTCTCTCGTTACTGAGCCGGTTTATGCCAACAAGACGTGGGTCTCTGATTATGAAATCGATCCATTCTCTGTCTCGGACGCAGATAAGAAAGATCGCTTAGCTCAATTAAGTAATTCGCTATTAAAGGCCAGCAATGTCAATCACACATCGGCTCATGCCATGTATGTCAAAGAGCAAAAGCACTATGCAGATTCTTACGGCACCAGCACGACACAGCAACGAGTGCGAATGCAAACCCAAATCGAAGCAATCTCAATCGGTGCGGGCGGGTTTGAATCGATGCGCACGCTTGCTGCCCCTTCTGGCTTTGGATGGGAGTGGATGGGCAATACGCATTGGAATTGGGATGCTGAGATTGCAGAACTACCTTCATTGCTTGCAGAGAAAGTGGCATCGCCCTCGGTTGAACCAGGTCGATACGATGTTTTAGTTCATCCATCTAACTTATGGCTGACGATTCACGAATCAATTGGCCATGCTACAGAGCTTGATCGAGCTATTGGATATGAAGCAAATTATGCTGGAACTTCATTTGCGACTCCCGATAAGTTAAATACTTTAAAGTATGGGTCAGCATTAATGAATGTGACAGGTGATCGCAATACTCCTCACGGTTTAAGCACGGTTGGGTTTGATGATGAAGGTGTTGCCGCCCAACAATGGGACATCATTAAAGATGGAATTTTAGTTGGCTATCAATTAGATCGTCGCATTGCAGCCGCAGTTAATCGCGATCGCAGTAATGGTTGTGCCTATTCAGACTCCCCCGCACACGTGCCTATTCAGCGGATGCCAAATGTTTCACTACAACCAAACCCAACTGGACCGACCTATGATGAGATGGTTTCATCTATGGAGGATGGAATTATCATCAAGGGTGACAAGTCCTGGTCCATTGACATGCAGCGTTATAACTTCCAATTCACTGGCCAACAGTTCCATCGTGTAAAGAATGGAAAAGTTGTTGGGCAGCTCAAAGATGTCGCATACCAAGCGACCACAACGGATTTCTGGGGCTCGATGAAAGTTGTCGGTGGCCCATCTACCTACGTATTAGGTGGCGCTTTTAACTGCGGCAAAGCCCAACCCGGACAAATTGCAGCCGTAAGCCATGGCTGTCCAGCTGCGATCTTCGACAAAGTTAATATTCTCAATACTGTTGCGGAGGCTGGAAAATGATTTCTGCTCAAGATCTAATTGAAAAGATCACCAGTGCCGCTACCTGTGATGATTGCATCGTGGTCGTTAAAGATAAGACTCAAGCCAATCTTCGTTGGGCCGCAAGTACATTAACAACTAACGGTGTCATTACAGAGCGCAGTGTTACCGTCATTGCATTTATCGCACAGGATGGTGGTATGGCCTCTGGTGGCGTTACTCGCACCGATATTAATGAGGCCGATATTCCTCACGTTCTGGAGCAAGCAATCGCTGCAGCAAAAGCTGCTGGTAAAGCAGAGGATTTCGCACCACTTGCTAAAAATATTTCTTTAGGTGATTGGGATGCTCAGCACGTGCCTACTGGTCCACAGATCTTCAATGACTTTGCTCCAGCACTTGGTGACATGTTTGCGCGATCAGTAAGCGATAACATCGAACTCTTTGGTTATGCAGAACACACCCATGAAACAACCTGGATTGGATCTAAAGGTGGAATGCGGCTGCGCAAAGATTCACCTGTTGGTCGCGTTGAAATGACTGGAAAGTCTCATGCGCGCTCACGATCGACGTGGTCTGGTATTGAGACACGCGATTTTAAGAATGTATCTGTATCTGCAATCGATGCCGAGATTCGCCAACGACTTAATTGGCAGGCTAAAAAAGTAGATCTGCCTGCAGGTCGATACGACACAATTTTGCCATCGGGCAGTGTTGCAGATTTGTTTACTTACATGTTGTGGGTTTCTGGAGCACGCGATGCATTTGAAGGCCAGAGTGTCTTTTCTAAGCCAGGTGGTGGAACACGTGTGGGTGAGAAAATATCTAACGTTGGCTTCCAGTTCTTTAGCGATCCTAACTATGCACAGTTGCCGGCCGCTAACTTTGTCGGAACTGCCGTGAGTTCACCTTTCTCATCGGTCTTTGACAATGGTCAACCTATCAAGCACGTCGACTGGATTAAAGATGGAGTATTGCAATCACTCATTCAAACTCGAGCTACTGCGCAATTAACCTCTCTTGATTTCACGCCTATCGGTGAAAATGCAATCATGAGCGTTGATGGTGGCAATGGTTCGTTAACCGATTTAATTTCTAAAGTTGATGATGGACTGCTTCTTACAACTTTCTGGTACATCCGAATGGTTGATCCAAACTCTTTACTTCTCACTGGCTTAACTCGTGATGGTGTTTATCATGTAAAAGGTGGTGAAGTAGTTGGTGCGACAAATAATTTCCGTTGGAACGACTCTCCTGTATCTGCACTCAACCGCATCGCACAGGCTGGCGCTACCGAATGGACTCAGCCTCGTGAATGGGCTGGGGACATAACAAATATGGCTGTGCCAGCACTAGTTATCAAGGATTTCAACATGTCTACGGTAAGCCCGGGCAATTAACCCACTTACTATGGGGCAATGCTCGAGAAATTAACCCGCTCGGCACTTAGACATCGCGCTGCAATTCTTATTGTTTGGCTGCTTATTATCTGTGTTGGAATTTTCTCCGGCGGCAAATTAAGCAATCACTTAACAACATCATTAACGGTTCCAGGCAGTGAATCCGCTAAGGCATCACGCATTTTGGGCGATCAATTTGCTGAAAATATTGAAGGTTCATTTACCGTTATCTATAAGTTCAAGAATGCTAACCCGCTTGAATTAGAGCAACTCAATCAGAGCATCGCGGCTGCAGCGGAAACGATCCCCACTGCCTACGTAGCCGCGCACCGGGCTTTAGGCGGCGTTCTCTATTCGAGTATTTCTACGTCTTATGACTTGATGAAGGCGGCGCGTTACACCGAAACTTTGCGTGCAGCACTAATCGAACGTGGACTGAGTGATGCATTGGTGTCTGGGCCACCTGCGATTGAACATGATGTAACACCAATTTTGAACTCTGATCTTAGACATGGTCAAGGAGTAGCAATCGCTTTGGCGCTTCTACTTTTAATTCTTATGTTAGGTACAAGCTGGGCGGTCTATATCCCATTAATCTTTGCGATCGCATCGGTCAGTTTATCTCTAGCTCTGATTTATCTATTAGCACAAAAGTTTCTCATGGTTCTTTATATACCAAATATTGTTGAACTGATTGGCTTAGGTCTTGCAATCGATTATTCACTACTGATAGTTCATCGATTTCGACGAGAATTAATGGATGCTCCAGAAGAAGCCGATGATTACCTGATTATTCGAACAATGAAAACTGCTGGGCGAACAGTTGTAATCTCAGGTCTGAGTGTTTCTGTTGCACTTGCAACGCTCTTGTTAGTTCCAGTCCCATTTGTGCGCTCTCTTGGGTTGGCTGCCATTCTTGTCCCGCTTGTTTGCGTTCTTACTGCCCTTACTCTGCAGCCTGTATTGCTTTCATTGTGCGGTCGCAACTGCACGATTCCTACGGGTTTTGCCGGGCTCATGGGACGCAAGGATGTCATGAATGGTTTATGGGCAAATATTGCACGCTTTGTAGTTGCACGGCCTCGAATAGTATTTTCCAGCACCCTAATGGTCTTACTGGCCATGGCGTCATCGGTCGTTTTCTTGCAAGTAACCCCCAGTTCGCTAACAGCAATTCCAGAAAATCTTCAGTCGGCACAGGCTTTAACGCTGATTACTAACAGGGTAGGTACTGGAGTGATTACTCCTATAGAGGTTGCCATAGATCTTGGTGCTCCTGGCCGTGCAACTAGTCCGCTTATTGCAGAAGCTAAAAACTCGCTCATCGTTGCGGTTCAAAAAAATCCTGCAACATTTTTAGTCGCTGCAGGAAACGAACCAACATTTACCGATCCGACTGAGCGGTACATGCGAATAATTGTGGTTGCTAAGGATGGTTTAGGAGAAGAGTCAACTAAGGTTTTAGTACATCAGTTAAGAAATAGTTATATTCCCAATGCTGGGTTCCCTGCCTCTGCCAAGATATATGTAGGTGGAGCACCTGCTCAAGGCGTGGATCTGGTACATACGATTTTTACCACTTTTCCTTGGATTATTCTTTTAATTCTTATGGTGACTTTTCTGATTTTAATGAGTACCATGCACTCAATTATTTTGCCGCTTAAAGCGATAGCTCTAGATTTAATTTCCATAGCA
This sequence comes from Actinomycetota bacterium, assembly GCA_009701185.1. Taxonomy (GTDB): domain Bacteria; phylum Actinomycetota; class Actinomycetes; order Nanopelagicales; family Nanopelagicaceae; genus Planktophila. Next base: position 10,641 of record WLKQ01000021.1, read on the forward strand.
ATAGCTTTGAGTGCCATAGTTCTGGTTTTTAAATTTGGTCTAGCTTCATCTCTGATTGATACTTACCATCTTGATTACATAGAAGTTTGGGTCATTATTTTTCTCTTTGCTGTTCTTTTCGGCCTTTCGATGGATTACGAAGTTTTTCTTGTATCTAGAATGCGGGAAGCTCGAGATAACGGAGCCACGAATTCACAAGCAATTATCGAAGGTTTAGCGCACACTGGAACCGTTGTAAGTGCAGCGGCAATAATTTTAGTTGGCGCACTCACCGGGTTGGTGAATGGTCATTTTGCTGGTTTACAGGAGTTAGGAATCGGTCTTGCCGTAGGAATTTTGATCGATGCCACACTGATAAGGGGTCTGCTCCTGCCTAGCTCAATGGTTCTATTGGGCCAATGGAATTGGTGGTATCCAAAAACTCTTATGCGCCGTGCAATAACTAAAGCCTCACCCCCGAATGAATCAGAAGTGAGGCTTTAGCCCCTCGAGATAGGTCTATTTCGTGATGTTTATTGCGAAGTGAAAGGCTGGAATTTGATAGCCCAGTGCTAAACCAGCAAAGTCGCGATCAAAAGTCAATACGGGAGTCATTCCGTATGGAGTATTTCCAAACGAAGGCTGCTGTGTATATAGCAGCGGTCGCAAGTCGATGATATGTGTACCTATTCCACCTAAAGCCTTTAAGTGAACAACTAAATAACCATTGGAGTTAAATCCGCAACCATAACCAATATAACTATTGTCGTAAGTCACTGCCAATGTGTTATCAAACTGTGTCCAACCAACGCCTTTGATGCTTATTGTAAACTCGTCGCCCTCTTTGAAAGTATTTGTTGGCGCACCTGCTCCGCCTTTTGCAAACGCTTCCAGAGATCCTGATAAGTCGGCTTTTGCTAAACCCATACCAATCGTCTTACCATTTTTATCCAAGAAAGGCATAATGCTCTCTTTGACATAGAATGTTGTCTGAGCTTCAATCATGTCACCTTGCTTAATTTGAATTACATGCCAGCCGCCAAGATGATCCGGAATTGTTACCTCTTTGCTGATAGAGCTTCCATTTACATCAACTGATGCAAGGGGAAGTGAGTTATATACCCAACATGTTCCGGACGTGCAGTTGACACGATTACCAACAACAGTTGCCCATACTATTTGATGTGATCCTATGGTTGTTAGTCCATTCACGTTGACAGTTGTTTTGCTGCCAACTGGACCACTACTTACAGAGAGGGTTGCAACTGCTTTTGTAGCAGGATCTAATCCGATATTCGACAAAGTTGTGCGCGCCGATACAGATGGAGTTACCTGGGCTGGCCACTGAATATATGGCTTGAAGGCACCATTATCTTTAGTAATGGTAAATATTCCAGATCCACTATTTGCATAAGGAACTGGCGATTGCATTACGTTTAAGTAAGAAAATGAAATTGCTTCGTTTGCCTGAAGATAGTGCTTTCCAACTGCACCTGAGGCCAGAATTACTGCCGAAGCCGTTCCTCTTGTCCACCGTGCCATCATTTCGCCCGCAAAATGATTGTCATAGATCAGTGCTGATCCTGCCGCATATAACTTTGGACCAAGGCCTGTATATGTCACCGTGATGGGGGTTCCAACTGGGCCACTCTTTGGAGACATAGTGAATCCACGAGCAACCTGTACGCCGCCGTGACCTGCGCCGACTCCAGATGCAAGTGCATAGATATCGTGCACCCCGCCCCAATCAGATGGAATGGTGGTTTTGAATGTGAAAGCACCAGCAGCATCCGTAGTAACTGTCGCCATTTCAACGCTGTAGTTCACATAACTTGTTCCCATGTAGTTGGCGGTATTTGGTTCAATACCTGCAACCCAACTTGCATCAGATGTCGACCAGGTTAATGTGAGGGCCGTATTTGGTGTCATAGCTTTACCAGAAATGACCATTGGGTCTCCGACAATTCCTTGTGCCGGAACTACAGATAAGTTCACCATAGATTGTGGTGTTGTAAAAGCTCCAACCTTTTTTCCCGTAAAGGGAATGGCTGGAACATTAGGGATTCCAGCAGGTGCAATTAATGTCGTTCCGGGTGTTGCATCTGCGCCACTGGCTGGGCTCACCATGGCTACTGCCATAGTGAGCACAACGATTGCACCAATTGCACGTGTACTTCTTGATCTTCTGGTTATTACATTCATCTTTCTCTCCGATCTCTATTTAAGCTTTAGGAACTGCGTATAGAGTTAATTTCGATGTATCTGTGAAATTAGATGACCATGTTCCAGTTGCACCTTTAAGTACGGGAGAAACTTTGACGGTCCGGTAATAACTCACTCTTTCGTAGACTGGCTTACCGTCTTCAACTAAACGCTTGCCATCTACTAGAACGGCTACCATTTTGGTAGAAAGCACTTTCATAGTATTTGTATCTTTAGCAATCATTGTTACTTTGTAACTGATTACTCCGAGAGTGTTATAAAGAGGTGCTGCACCTGTTTTAAGAACTGCAGTCCAAAAAGCAACTCCGCTGTGATTTCCATACGTCATTGGAAGAGGATCCTTGACCCCGGCCACCTCTACAAAGGCTTTGGCAGTATTAGATGAATCCATTACTGCTCCACCTTGATCGGCATTATTTGCATAGATTCGAAAGACAATAGTTTGTCCAACAATGAATTCACTAGCGATAGTGCAGCCAACGCCAAAGCGTGGAGCTAGTACGCCAGTTGAACCCGTGGCTAATATTGTGTCAACATAAATATGGATGGGTGAAACAATGCCCTGAACTGGAACACCAACTTTTACATTGAATGCTGGTGCTTCAGCTGGTTCAAATGCTGCAGGATCTGTTGGGGTAAATGAAGCGCCTAATGCAATGGGACCAGATGTCGCTGGTAGCCAAGCGCACTTTGCTACAAATGGTGCAGTTGTAGTTGTGGGTACAGATTCACAGCCCACGATTCCAACACCACGTGCATAAAATTTCACACTTCCTGCGCTGCTGGCAGTTGCATTGATTGTTATTGGTGCTAATCCAAAGACACCATTACCACCAGAGAGCACAAGCGTTGAGGCCGCTGGCGCTGCCTGTGCCGGTGTACCCCCCATAAATATTCCACCAAGTAGCGCTAGCGCACTTATGGTTGCAATTGAATTCTTTCTTTTCATTTCTACTCCTCTTTTTCTAATTGTCAATTCTCTGAGAACTACTTAGTTTTAATATTTCCACTCATCGTAATTTTGAAAGCATCACTTTCGGTTTTTCCAGCTGCAGTCGTTTTGATATTAAAACTGCCAGTTACTTTGAGAGTTCCACTTGCCCCGGCATACTTACCGGTGCCACCATTAATAATTGCGCTTCCAGTAATACTGATTCCGGTGGGAGCATCTGAATCCTCAGCACATGCTTGTGCATTGGTATCAAAAGTGAGCTTGAGCGTATTTCCGCCGCCACTGATTGTTCCTGAGCCACCAAATGAGTCGCATTGACTGGCGGGTGCAGCAGAGCCAACCCCTTGCATATCACTTAGCCCGAGGATAGTTCCGGTACCTGATGCATCTACAGATGTCACCTGCACGTAACTATCTCCCCAGAGCAAACCGATCTTTCCGGTATAAGTGCCATTGAAAGCAAGGGTCTCTGATGTTGGTTTCGTTGTCGCGGTAACAGTTGGGGTAGCGCTAACTGTTGGCTTAGGTGTCACGGTAACTTTTGGTGTCACCGTTGGCTTAGCAGTGATCTTTGGCTTAGTTGTTGAATATCCCGTTGGACACTTGGGTTTAGCTGCAGTGACTTTTTTTACTACGGTGCCTTTGTAGCATGTGATGGTCTTATTTGCTGCTTGGGCAGCGCCAATAGAGGATATAAAAAGTGTGCTGATACTAACGATTAATAGAGCTTTAAATAACGTGGATTTTCCTGCGGTGTTCACTGTAAGCCTCATCTCTCCTTGTAATACTTCTTACCTACAAGGAAATCTTTCCACCGGCTCAGCGTGATACTCAGAAATTAGTGAGGGGTACCTCTTTCGAGAGTATTAAGTCAATCACTGTTAGAAATGGATTTATTCTGTGTACCACATAAGAGGGCTAGCACTATGAGAAAAAGAACACAAATAAAAGTTCTTAAGGGTTAATCACTTTCTGAGAAAGCAAGATGAGAAGAATACTCCCAAGAAATACACGGTAGATAATAAAGGGCATAAAGCTTTTGGTTTGTACAAATTTAAGTAGCCACGCAATAACTGCGTAACCAACAAAAAAAGCAATCGTTGTTGCGATAAAGGTATCTGTCAATGAAAACAATTGAACTCCAGTTTTATCTTCTAGCGCAGCTTTGAGTTCATAAAATCCGCTGCCAAAAACCGCAGGCAAGGCCAATAAGAATGAGTAACGAAGTGCGGCTTCGCGTGTGTAGCCAAGTAAGCGACCCATAGCAATAGTTGCGCCAGATCTAGATACGCCTGGAACTAAGGCCAGGGACTGGGCTAAGCCATACATCAAACCATGTGGAAGATTTAAATCATTTAGTGTGCGAATCTTTTTCCCATGGTGATCTGCCCAGCCAAGAATCAAGCCAAAAATAATCATGACTGATGCAATCAACCAAAGAGAGCGAAGATCATTTTCAATAAATGACTTACCAAGATAACCTAAAATGACAATAGGAACACTGCCGATAATAATCAGCCAACCCATTCGCGCTTCTTGCTTTTCTTCGGAGGATAAATTTTGGCGGCGTAAATTTTGATTAATCCACGCGAGAAGAATCCGCTTGATGTCATGCCTAAAAAAGATCAGTACAGCCAGTTCAGTACCTATCTGGGTAATCGCAGTAAAGCGAGCACCAGGGTCCTGAGCATGAGAGAAAAACTCACCTGCAATTCTTTGATGCGCGCTCGATGAGATGGGTAAGAATTCGGTTAAGCCTTGAATGATTCCTAAAAAAATTGATTCAAACATGTCAGATTTCACTATCTAATAACTGCTGAGTATGTGCCAAAGTGTGTGAGCATGCTTTAGAAATTAACAGCTCTAATGTGACCTCACCTAGCTCTGGGTGAATCGACTTAGAAGCCCATTGTTGCGTTGAAATCCCAGCTAGTGCAGCAACGACTAAATTAGCGATACTTTCAATAAGCGCCAGTGAATTACGCCAGTCTCGCCCTTGATAATTCAGGACCGCTGGATAGAGATCTTCATTGAAATTAATAATCTGAGGACTATCTATCGTAAGCGAATTAAAATATCGAATCGCAAAGTGCATCTCACCGTCGGCAACATGGTGAATTACATAGGCTGGCGACCATTCGCCCGCGGAATGAATCTGATTGGCAGACGCATCATTGAACTCTTTGGCTCGGGCTAGAAAACCATCAATATTTTTGCGATATGTCTGTAGTAATTCATTACTCATGCGAGGATTCTACAACTGTGCGCTTCGGCAAAGGCCGAGCTGGCTATGCAAGTTTCCAAACTCCATGAGTCGCCTTACTGCTCGAGAACTTAATCTTTGAGCCAGTGACCTTATAGCCATGCAGAGTCTTTGCGACCTTGTATCCCAGCGTCGAGATATCCAGGTCTACTGTGCAGGCTGACGTCGAAATGAGTACCAAAACACTGCTCTTCTTTGATTCCCGCAAGTAGGCGATGTATCCATTTTCCGCAGCAACCCAACGCAATCCACCATTAATAAAAGCATCCTCCGTTCTACGAAGATGCGTGAGTTCTTTAATTTCAGCGAGAAACTCTAAATCCCAGTCTTTCTTGTCATCCCACGTCATTGTTTTGCGAGTGTCATCGCCGTTATTTCCTTCAAGACCAATCTCATCACCCATAAAAATCGACGGTACGCCAGGATAGGTTAGCAACATAGTCATCGCAGATAAATGACGTGCGCGATCTCTACCCACTATCGTCCTAAAACGTGGAGTGTCATGTGAATCTAAAAGGACCATGGAAGCAGTCAGTGCTTGCCAAGGAATCGAACCATTGAAATTCTTTATCGTATTGACTAATGCCTTGCTGGTGATCTTCGGTGAATCAATAGGTAGGCCTTGAAAACCGCCACCTAAATTCGCATTTTTATTCATCCACGATGCCAACGGACGCATAAAGCCTTGGTAGTTCATGGTTCCATGCCAACCGCGCCCGGCTAGATCTTCTGCAACAAAATCACCATTCTCAGCTACAAGCCATGCATCTGGTGCGACTGAATCCATAGTTTGTCGAATTCCATGCATGACTTCATCGTGAATATCTATATCGCCCAACTTTCCAGTCATATTTCCGACATCGATTCGCCAGCCAGACATGCCAAATTTAGGTGAGAGCCATTGTTGAACTACGGAATTCTTTGCTTCATACATCTCTTTACGTAAAGCTTTAGAGGCAAAATTTAACTTAGGAAGTGATTCAAGTCCCCACCAACCAACGTATCCCCACTTAAAACTCTTATCCCAATAAAAATAGCCATGCTCTTTACTTTTCTTATCCTTCTTAGCTTTGTGCAACCAGTGATGGCCCATACCGCAGTGATTAGATGTTAAATCCCCCACCAAGCGGATTCCGGCTTTATCGCTGGCCTTGCGCAGGCTAAACCACGCATCATTACCACCAAGGAGTGGATCAACGGTAGAAAAATCTGTTGCGTCATAGCGGTGGTTAGATTGAGAAGGGAAAAAAGGAGTGAAATAGACTCCGTTAATTCCTAAATCTTTAATGTAATCCAGATGCTCTTCAACGCCTTTCAGATCTCCGCCTGCAACTTCTTGGCCACTCCATTTCTTTTTACTTTTATTAAAAGAATCCCAGGGTTGGGCGTGTCCCCACTCGGGTAGCTTCTTGGTGGAAGTAGAGGCAAAACGATCTGGAAAAATCTGATAAAAAACCGAGTTCTTAAGCCACGTAGGTGCAGGTTTTTCGGCAATTATTTGAAAATCACTATTAGAGTGCACATCGTGGTGTTGCAAACCTGCGGCATTGAGCCAATCAAATTTATTATCTCCAGCAAAAAGAAAACGGTAACGGGTATTCGGATTAATAATTGCAATGCTCGCCTGCCACCATGATTCATGCTTATTTTTCTTAGTTAATTTCAGATGTGTGGTGCGTGGCTCGCCATCATGGTAAAAACGCATCACCGCTTGATTGAACGTATAAGAATTGGGAATTCGGACTTTAAAGGTTACTTTTTCCCCTAAACGAGGAGAGCTATTAGAGACATATATTTCGCTGCCATCGTGGTGAGGTTCTAGTAAGAGCTTAGTCATTGGGTCAAAATATCATTATTAATCTAACGATGGTGCTTTTGAATCTCTGATCATATGGATATAGAAGCGACCTGGTCGTCGCTCACTCTCTTGCCTCTCCCCCACTTCAATAAAGCCAAGTGCTTTATATGCTGCGATTGCAGAGAAATTATCTGTCCATACTCCTAATCCCTGGCGCTGCCACCCCTTAGATTCACAAAGGGAATCGAGAAATCTAAATATTGCGCTGAATGCGCCCTGGCCTCGAAAATGCGGATCACTCCAACATCCACCAATCCAACATGTTGCACCGTGATCTCCATCTAAAACCTCTACTGACATGATGGCGATGTCGTCTGAATTAATAGAGGCAACTAAATAATCTAACTGTGAAAATTTATCGCGCCATTCAAACTCGGAAAATGCGTTCTCGGCCTCTACGTTGCCACCAAAAGCATCTGGGCTTTCGCGTAAAGAGCGCAATCGTAAATTCCTTACACGCATCCATTCATCAGGATAAAGGAGTGAGACCTGCACATTCATGTCTAAATAATGCACTACACACTCAGAAAACTAAAACAGAGTGAGGCTTATTCAATATCGCTTTGCTCATCACGTCTAGGCATCAAATATCCTGAGGTTAGAGCGGTCGCGCCCAATACAAGTGCATTCGCAGTAAAGACTCCGGTGACACCTGCAATAGCGCTGCACAATCCGATCGAAGCTGGTAACACACTCTGTCCTACTCGATTCGCAGTCAGTCTTAGCGCTAACCAGGTTCCACGTGAATGTGAAGGAACGGCGAGAGTAATAATTGTCATCGTGAGTGGTTGGCCTATTCCCAAAGCAAACCCTAAGCAAAATAGTAAAACTCCTGTGATCCACAGTGGCAGAGCAAATACTAATGAACCCATAAATAGTGCAGATGTAGCCACTGAGGTAATCAATAAGCGATTTCGACCATACTTCAATGAAAGTGGTCCCAAATAGAATCTCGACAAAACAGTAGCTATTGAACGTACGCTGAGTAAAACGCCAATCGTGGCGGCAGGAATCTTTCTATCGAGCCCCAGAACTGGAAGATAAACTGAAAGAACGTCTACCGAACCTATCACAACTAAGCTAATCAATAGCGCACCAGATACTCCTTTTTTAGCCCCTGGTTCAATTTGTTGATAGGAAGAAAAGAGACTTACCTTTTTCCCTTCAAGTACCTCACTAGCGTTAGATGCGGAATTTCGAATCAGTTGTAATGTTATTACAAATAAAATGATTGAGGCCATGAGATAAAAAATGAAAAGATCTTTAGTGTTAGGAATGATTGAACGTCCACCAAAAAGGATTATCGACGCTGGACCAAGTGTTTGCCCCAAAGATCCTGCGAATGTGTAGAGACCAAAAGCTGAATCAAGAGTTGCACGCTCGCCTTGAGCAACTTTACTTTGTTGTCCAATAACACTCATTAGATGACCCAACCCAAGTAACAAATTAAGAATTATGAGAGAGAAGATCGAGTATGCGTAAAAAATAAAACCCACTCCAGTGAAAATCAAAATAACTGAACCAACTAATAGAATTGCCGAGTTTTTACCTCGATCAGATGCTCGTCCTATTAATACTGCAGCAAAGAGTGGTAAGAATGCAAAGCTCGATGCAATTAAGCCTATAACACCTGGATTAACTCCTAATTCAATCGCCCGATAGGTAGCTGCAGGGCGCACAACAAATGTTCCTAGCTGCAGAAAAAGAGCATGTGCTAATAATGCATAGGGCCAGTTAGCCTTTTTAAGCTTCATCGAACCTATTTCGACTGAGAATAGTTATTACGCACACTCAATGCA
>WLKQ01000022.1 GCA_009701185.1 Actinomycetota bacterium
AGGATAACCGGATCTCGCCCATATTTAGCCCTTCGTATCGCTAGCTTCGGCTGCTTGTGCAGACTTTGTACCTGCGCGCTTGCGCAGGACCCAACTTAATACATTTTTTTGCTTAGCTCTGCCAACTCCAATTGCGCCGGCGGGAACATCTTCAGTAATCACTGAGCCGGCTGCCGTATATGCCCCATCGCCAACGCTTACTGGGGCGACCAGCATGGTGTCACTGCCAATTCGTACATGATCGCCAACGGTGGTGTGATGCTTTTCAACGCCGTCGTAATTAACAAAAATAGTTGCGGCACCAATATTTGTGCCCTGCCCAATAGTGGCATCACCGACGTAGGAAAGATGTGGCACCTTTGAACCATCCCCGAGAGTGGAGTTTTTCATCTCCACAAAGGCTCCGGCCTTAGCGCCATCGCCCAAAACAGTTCCGTTGCGCAGATAGGTAAAAGGCCCGACCGTTGTACCTTCGCCGATAACTGTGCCTGTGGCAATGGACTCCAGAACACTCGCGCCCGCTTTAACGATGCAGTCGGTCAGAGTTGATCGTGGGCCAATGACTGCCCCTGATGCAATCTGGGTTGAACCAAGAATGGCACTGCCGGGATGGATGGTGACATCTGCAGCCAGGTGAGCCGTTGAATCAATCCACGTAGTTGTTGGATCGATAATCGTTACGCCATCGCGCATCCATTGATCATTAATTCGATCCCGAAGTAGAGCAGCTGACTCAGCTAATTGCACGCGATCATTGACGCCTAAAATCTCAGTAAAGTCATCGATAACAATTGCTGCAACTGATTTGCCGTCGCCTTTAAGAATTCCAATAACATCGGTTAAATACAGTTCGCCTTGCGCATTTGAATTATTGAGTTGAGTAATCGCGCCTGCAAGTGCAGCGCCATCAAATGCGTACACGCCTGAGTTTATTTCAAAGATTATTTTTTCATCCTCAGTTGCATCTTTTTCTTCAACGATGCGCAAAAGTTCATCGGCATCATCGCGAATAATTCGACCATACCCAGTTGGATCTGGATGCTCAGCAGTTAAGACCGATGCTGCAAACTTTCCAGATGAATGTGCGGCAAGAAACTGTGCAAGGGATTGCCCGGTCAACATAGGAGTATCGCCAGCTAAAACTAAAACCGTTCCTGACGGTGTTTGTCCGGCTAATGCCAACTGCGTTGCATGGCCTGTTCCACCGCGTTGTTCTTGAAATACGGTAACGGCGCTAGGTGCGAGCCCAGCAAGGTGTGCTTCAACGCTTTCACGTCCGGCGCCTACAACAACGCGTAATTGGGCTGGTGAAAGATGTGAGACTGCATGGAGTACATGTCCTAATAAGGAACGTCCTGCGAGCGTGTGTAGAACTTTCGGTGTTGTTGATTTCATCCGCGTGCCTTCACCTGCTGCCAGGATAATCACGGTTTCTACGGTCACGAGTGAATCCTATCGGTGGCCTTTGATTACTTGCTCCGCCACCAGGTATCGATCCTGGACCCTGGGCTTCAAAGGCCCATGTGCTAGCCACTACACAATGGCGGAACCCGTATTCTCCCTCATAAAAGGTGGTGCTGATGACCATGGCGCCACTGCTTTAGGCGAGAACTTTTGCCCCACCCACTGGTCCATATGCACGAGCAACGCTGCCAACTACGCCACTAGCTGTTAAGGCAACTGCTAAATCAAGGCCGGCCTCTTCATCGGCAACGAGGAATGCAACCGTTGGACCTGAGCCCGAAACAAGTGCGCCGAGTGCCCCGTACTCCTGACCGACATCTAATACCAAGCGAAGTGCCGGCCGCAGTGAACAGGCGGCAGCTTGTAGATCATTGCTCATCGATGCACCAACGGTTTTAGGATCGGCGGCTAAAAGTGCTTGCATCAAGACTTCATGCGTTTGAGGTTCAGCAATTTCAGAGCCCGCGCGCAATCGATCACATTCATCATAAACGGCAGGTGTTGTTAGTCCGACTGTAGAAAGTGCAAGGACCCAGTGATAAACACCGCGAGAGAGTGCAGGAGTTAACTGTTCGCCATGCCCAGTGCCAATTGCAGTTCCACCACTTAACATAAACGGAACATCGCTGCCAAGTTGTGCGGCAATTTCAGACATCTCTTCACGATTCATTCCAAGTGAAAATAAATAATCAATCGCAACAATTGTTGCTGCAGCGTCGGCGCTTCCACCAGCCATTCCACCTGCAACTGGAATTGATTTCTTTATATCAATATGAACATCGACATCTAAGTCGTACTCGCTAGCAATTAGTTCAGTTGCCTTAACTGCCAAGTTATTGCTATCTGCTGGAACTCCATGAGTGTGATCTCCACTAATTGAAATCGAGATACCAGAGTTAGGTTCGCGTAAAGAAACCGTTACTTCATCAAAGATTGAGATTGCTTGAAAAACTGTCACTAAATTGTGATAGCCATCGGCTTCTCGTGGACCGACAGAGAGCTGCAAATTAACCTTTGCAGGCACACGCACGGTTACCGTTTTAACTGGCATGAATTGACCCTATTACGTTGCTTAATAATTGTCAGGCGCAACGGATGCAATGGCGCAAAAACTTGAAATCTCTAGCGCTTCTCCCCGAAGCGTTGGATCTATTCCGGCTTTAATTAAAATAGCTTCGGCTGCAGCCGAAGAGCCATAGAGCCCAGAAAGTGCTGCGCGCAGCATTTTTCGACGTTGGGCAAAGGCTGCATCGATGATAGTGAAAACCTTTTTACGCAGAATTTCATCCCCTGGGGTTGGTCGGCGAGTGAAGGCGACTAGTTTGGAATCAACATTAGGGGCTGGCCAAAATACTGAACGCGAAACTGCGCCCGCACCCTTTACATCGGCCCACCATGCAGCTTTAACACTTGGGATTCCATACTCTTTAGTGCTGGGACTTGCAGCCAGTCGATCTGCAACTTCAGCCTGCACCATCACAATACCTGTACGCAATGTAGGAAATTTTTCTAACAGGTGCAATAAAACGGGAACTGAAACATTGTAAGGAAGATTTGCAACTAGCACCGTAGGATCCATTGGAAGGTTCTGCAGCGTTAACGCATCCTGGTGGATCACAGTTAAGTTTTCAGGAGACCCAAAGTTTTCACTCACCGTGATTGGGAGTTGTCGTGCCAGACGATCATCTATTTCAACTGCAACTACAGATGCAGCGATTTCTAAAAGCGCCAAAGTAAGTGAACCTAAACCTGGACCAATCTCTAAGGCAACATCATCGCTTGTAACGTGGGCGGTTCGAACAATTTTGGTGCAAATATTTGAATCGATAACAAAATTTTGGCCAAGTGACTTTGAGGGTTTTAAATCTAGAGCCGTTGCTAACTCTCTGATTTGTTTCGCACCTAGCAATGTCATGGGGCAAAACTTCCAAATAAACGTTCAGCATTATTACCTAGCGCTTCTGCCAACTCTCCAACATCACTATGTCGCTCAGCGGCCATAGCTCGAACAATTGTTGCGATCTGTGCCGGCGTATTGCCCGCGCCTCTGTGAGGCATGGGAGCTAAAAATGGTGAATCGGTTTCAACCAATAACTGATCGATGGGTACAAGTGCAACGGCATCGCGTAGAGCTGGAGCATTTTTAAAGGTCAATGTGCCGGCAAAGGAGAGAATATAGCCACGTTCAACACAGATTTTAGCCATTTCAACATCGCCAGAAAAGCAGTGAAAGATAGTCTTTTCAGGCGCGCCAACTTCTAGCAGAATTGATAAGACATCATCGTGTGAATCGCGATCGTGAATCACTAAGGCCTTATTAGTTTTTTTAGCTAATTCGATATGCCATTTAAATGACTCTTGTTGCCGAGGACGTAACTCGATGGGAGTACGAAAATAATCTAAACCTGTTTCACCAATTGCGCGCACTCGTGGATGCTGTGCCAGTTCGGCGATTACTGCCCAATCAGCTTCTAGATCTTCAACTACTGGCGCTTCATTCGGGTGGAGAGCAACGGCAGCTAAAACTGATGTGTTCCACTTCTCGGCAGCTGCTACACACCAGCGCGATTGTTCGGCTGAATATCCCACTTGAACGATTCGATCAACGTTGACTGATTTAGCTTCGGCAATAACATCGGCAACTTCTTGAGAATCCGGCGCAGTGTTAGTAATGATTTCCATGTGTGCGTGGGCATCAACACAAGGATGCGGCAAGGCTTCTGGTAGCGGTGCTCGCTGACGATCAACGTCGCGGTTGTGGCGATCCGCCATTCGTCTTATGCGTTTGTTTCTAGACGAGGAAAGAGAACAGGAGTCTTTGTTATATGTGCACCTTGTGGCAATTGACCCCATGTTGCAACATCGCTAATTTTTTGGGCGCTTAAATCTCCAAGAGTTGCTTGCACTCCAAGGCTTTCCCACAATATTTCACACGTTGCAGGCATCAAGGGATGAAGCAAGACTGCTAATGCACGAAGTGACTCTGCTGTGTTGTAGAGAATTCCCTCTAGTGCGCTTTGATTTGCTGGATCTTTAGCAAGAATCCATGGCTCTTTTTCAGTGACATAGCCATTTACTTTCTTGCAAAACTCCATAATCGCCAGAATTCCACCTTGGAAATCCAGTGCGCACATGGCGCTATCTGCTTTTTCAACGGCAGTGCGCAACGCTTCTTCAAGTCCGGCATCAGAGCTCACTGCTGGGACTAATCCACCACAGTATTTCTCAACCATCGCAGCAGAGCGAGAGGCTAAGTTGCCAAAATCATTGGCTAGCTCAGATGTATATCTAGCTGACATATCCTCCCAAGAGAATGAGCCATCGGTTCCAAATGGAATGGCGCGCAAGAAGTAATAGCGAAAGGCATCAACGCCAAAGTGATCAGTGATGTCTTTAGGTGCAATACCAGTGAGCTTGCTCTTGCTCATCTTTTCGCCACCAACAAGTAGCCAACCATGAGCAAAAACTTTCTTCGGTACGTCAAGACCTGCGGCCATTAACATCGCTGGCCAAATCACTGCATGAAAACGCAAAATATCTTTGCCAACGAGATGTACATCAGCTGGCCACGTAGAGGCAAACATCTTGCCACCTTCGCTATCTGGTGCATCAGTTAAGCCGACTGCAGTTGCGTAATTTAAAAGCGCATCGAACCAAACATAGACAACTTGATCGGTGTCCCACGGTACTGGGATTCCCCAATCAAAAGTTGAACGTGAAATTGAAAGATCAGAAACTCCACCTTCAAGAAATGAAACAACTTCATTTCGCGCACTTTCGGGCTGACATGCATCGGGATTTGTACGGTAGTGCTCAAGAAGTTGATCAGTGAATGCTGAAAGTTTGAAGAACCAGTTATTTTCATTTACTAACTCAATGGGCTTGCTATGAATCGGACAGCACTTATTTCCATCTATCTCGATTAAATCGCCAGGTAATTTGAACTCTTCGCAACCAACGCAATAGGGGCCTTCGTATTTTCCAGCATAAATATGACCAGAATCTTTTAGCGACTGTAAAAACTTTTGTACGCGTTCAGTATGTCGAGGTTCGGTGGTACGAATAAAATCATCGTTAGCAATATTAAGTGCGGCCCAGTTGGGCTTCCATGCATCCTGTACTAACCGATCGACCCAAGCTTGTGGGGCGGTGTCATTGTCCTGCGCAGTACGCATGACTTTTTGACCATGTTCATCGGTGCCCGTGAGAAACCAGACTGATTCACCTTTTTGACGGTGCCAACGGGTAAGAACGTCGCCCGCTACGGTTGTATAGGCATGGCCAATGTGTGGCGCATCATTGACGTAGTAAATAGGCGTCGTTAAATAGAAAGATTTGCTCACGGGGTCATCTTATTCGCATCGACGACGGCGGCATAAACAAGACGCTTAGCAATACCAAATTCGGCGGCAACTGAAGCGATTGCGCCCTTGCGATCCATTCCAGCTGCCTCAAATTCACGGACCCGCGCAACCATATCCCCGGCGGTCAATACCGCTGAATCTTTATCGGCGCCTGCAAGAACAAGAGTGATTTCACCCAATACTTCATGTGTATCTGCCCAGTGCGAAAGTTCGCTCAAAGTTCCTCTAATCGTTTCCTCATATCGCTTCGTCATCTCGCGACAAATTGCGCCTTTGCGATCTGGACCGAAAACACTTTCGGCATCTTCGAGTGAATCACCGAGTCGATGAGGTGCTTCGAAAAAAACCATAGTGCGTTCTTCGAAACGAAGTTTCTCAAATGTTGCAAGTCGAGCGCCGCCACTGCGTGGAGGAAAACCTTCAAAAGTAAAACGATCTGTTGGGAGTCCTGATAAAGCTACGGCCATCGTTACCGCGCTA
This sequence comes from Actinomycetota bacterium, assembly GCA_009701185.1. Taxonomy (GTDB): domain Bacteria; phylum Actinomycetota; class Actinomycetes; order Nanopelagicales; family Nanopelagicaceae; genus Planktophila. The sequence continues at coordinate 6,309 of WLKQ01000022.1, forward strand.
GGTCCAGGAATAACTTGTACATCTACTCCCGCTTTAATTGCATCGCGCATTAAGCGAAAACCTGGATCGCTAATTGTTGGCATACCTGCATCAGATACAACAAGAACCGTTGCACCAGCAGATAACTCTTCCAGTAATTCGCGTGTGCGCTCTTCTTCATTGCCTTCAAAGAAGGAGATCACTCTGGCGGTAAATACAATCTCAATATCGGCGCACAATCTGTGGAACCTGCGTGAATCCTCAGCTGCGATAATTGTGGCCGCTTGAATCCCTTGCTTAAGGCGTGCTGAGGCATCACCGGGGTTACCAAGTGGTGTCGCAGCAAGGATCAAAGACATAGGCGCATCCTCTCAGTAAATGTGCGTGAAAAAGCCCATACGATTGGCTTCATGATCGCAGCCGTTGCCCCCATCATCATTGCGCTGCTCTCGTTGTGCCTTCGGCTGGTGAATCTAGCCAGTCCTAAGGGCTACATCTTTGATGAGGTCTATTACGTCGATGGTGCCCGAGATTTTCTCAAATTCGGCGTAGAAGTCACTGGTAGCAAACCAGAATTCATCGTCCATCCCCCAGTTGGAAAATGGCTTATCGCTAGTGGCTTAAAAATATTTGGTGACAATGAGTTTGGGTGGAGAATTGCAGTTGCAGTTTTTGGGACCTTATTGATCTTATTATTTGCACGTTTAGTTCATGTGCTTTTTTATTCACCCCTTCTCACTGCTTTAGGCGCAGCTTTAATGGCCATGGATGGTCTAGTTCTTGTTCATTCTCGAACTGCGCTTCTGGATTTATTCCTAACGTTCTTTGTATTACTTGCAGTCTATTTCTGGCACCGAGAACGCCACTGGTGGGCAGCAATTTCAATCGGTCTAGGAATTGGTACAAAGTGGAGTGCGGTTTATTTCCTAGCAATTCTTGGAGTTGTTTCGTTATACCGAATCTTTACGGCACACACTGGAAAAGCATTAATTAAACCAACGCTTAAGAAAATTCTACAATACGCAATTCTGCCAATTCTTGTATACGCATCAACGTGGGGTGGTTGGTTCTTAAGTAATCGTGGCTGGGATCGCCAATGGTCAAATAATGTTTTTGCATCCTGGTGGCACTATCACGCCGAGATGTTGGGATTTCATACGGGCCTGACACAAAAACATTCATACCAAGCAAACCCGTGGTCATGGATGATCATGGGAAGACCTACATCATTTTTCTATGATGCTCCCAAAGGTTGTGGAGTTAAGGATTGCGCCCAAGAAGTTCTTGCCATAGGTACCCCACTTTTGTGGTGGCTTGGAACAGTTGCCGTAGTCGTCACTTTTGGATTTTGGTTTCGAACTTTATTATTGAAGAAATCCGATGCAGCGCTGAATCTGATTGTTATTGGCATTAGCGCCGGCTACCTGCCATGGTTCTTCTTTCAGAAAAGAACGGTATTTACCTTCTATGCCGTTATTTTCGAGCCGTTCCTATTACTGGCTATTGTTTATTGCGCCAAATTGATTCTAGATAGCCAAATCTCTGCCTGGATTTCACAAGTAATTGTGGCAACGCTTTTTGTACTTATTTTCCTGAATTTTATTTATTTTCTACCTTTATTTACTGGCGACGTAATAACTTACAACGCCTGGTCGGCGCGAATGTGGCTTAGTTCGTGGATTTAGTTACTGATTAGCTGCACGTGATTGATTCAATCGATCAACAGCTTCATCGGCTAATTGTTGATCAAAGATTTCATCGCGTGAAGGTGAAACAGCCGCAAGCGCTAAGCGCTCTAGACGTTCTTGCTCATCGCTCCATGCTCCAGGTGTAGTTAAGTCAATAACCCGCTTTGGAACGATTGCTTTTGGTGCGCTTACATAACTTGGTACGGGAACTTCGGTTGGCTGCCATGTATCTCGAACTGCTGCGCTGCCTTTAGGCAAAAGTACTACACCCTTTAGCTCGCGTTCAGAAAGTGGAATCCAATGCTCTTGATTATTTTTAGGCGAAACAACTTCGGCTAAATTCGTTGCAGAGACTCCAGCCGTGCGCCGTTGTAACTGCTGAATACGTCGATGTTGGATGCTGTCAGCGATAGTTTGCCGTCTGACGTTAGCTATATAAATTAAAACACCAGTGGCAGGAACAAGCGTATAAACAATTGGCATTGCATTCATGAGTCCACCTACAAATGTAGTAATGAGTAATGACGCTAGTAAGACAAAAGTTATTCTTCGGCGCAATAAAAGTTGAGCGATTTTTGCCTCTCGATCTAAATCGATTTCTAAAGCTCTAGTCCCAGCATCTGCGTGAAATGATGAATTGGCGACAACCGTCAGTGCAACTTTAAATCGCTCTACGGATTTACCTGAAAATTCATTGCGGTCGTGAATCCAGCGGGGGGCGAAATAAGCCACCCACATGCCGATGATCGCAATATAGATAAGTCCGGAAGCCATGATGCATAAAGATAAACGAGATTTACTAAGTTTTCTGGGATTTAGGCACTACCCAAGCGTGGAGTTTTCCTTCACAAATGTGATGTGATCTCGCCAATCCCCATCGATGTGCAAGTACCTAGGTCGCTCACCTTCATAGATATATCCAGCTTTTTCGGCTACTCGTCGAGAAGCTGCATTTTCTGGTCGCAGATTAATCTCAATACGGTGCAGCTCTAAAACCTCAAAGGCATACGTCGAAAGAAGTTCTACCGCCGCAGTTGTATGGCCCTTGTTTGCATAGTTTTTATCGATCCAATAACCGATATGGCCTGCACGTAATGCTCCATATATGACCCCGCCGAGTGAGATTTGGCCAATCAGATTGCTCTGGTGCCACACTGCAAAGGAGAATGAACGGCCATAACGAGCCTCTGCGTTCAATGTACGAACCATCTCAAAGTAGGACGGCAACACAGGGTGGGTATCAGTGGGTGGAACTGTTGCCTCCCACGGAGACAACCAGTCTCGGTTTTCGGCGCGGACCCCGTTCCACTTATTGCGATCACGAAATCTCAGCGGGCGTAAGTAGATGTCCTCGCCATTGAGTACAACAGGCCAGTGGGTCTCCATAAGGAACTAGATGTAACGTCGTTCGAGAATCACAACTGTGACCTGCTCGCCGGCCTTCACATGTTCATCCTTTTCATTAATCGCGATAAATGCCGTTGCATCTGAGAGCGTTGAAAACTCTTCCTGGTCGGCAAGTGGGACTACAGAAGTGCCATCTTCAGATAATGAGGCACGAATATAAGAACGCAAACCTGGGGCCGATACAACTGCTTTTTCAATTGTTGCTTTTACCGATGGACGATGAATTGTTGCCGCCCCCAACATCGTGCGGATCATTGGCCGTACAAAGAGTTCAAAGGAGATATATGCCGCGATTGGATCACCTGGGAGCGTAACCACTGGTGTTTTATCCGGCCCGATCACGCCATAGTTATGTCGCCCGCTCATTTCAATTGCGACGTCAACGGTCGTGATCTCGCCCATCCTTGCCAGCGTGCGCGTAATCAGGTCGAAGGAATCATCTTGTCGTTCACCGCTGATAATTATCAAATCTGCTCGAACTAATTGATCTTCAATGACACCAAGTAGTTCATCTTCGTCATCTGGAATTGAATGGACGCGATATGCCACTGCGCCAACTTCACGGACTGCAGTTGTAAGTAGCCAAGAATTCGTTTCATACTCTTCGTCGCCTTTGAGCGGCGTGCCGGGTTCGACTAAATCTGGACCGGCCGAAAGTACAACTACCCGGGGATGTGGCCGCGTTGGTAAATGATCGAGGCCGATAGATGCAGCAAGTCCGATTTGTGTAGAACGAATTCGGCTGCCACTGCGCATAACTAACCGCTCGCCAGCGAAAATATCCTCAGACAGGGTTGCACCATGTGCATCCAATAACGGCATTTCAAAAGACTCAAGCGGCTTACAAATAGCGATAAGAGAGGTGAGAAATTCATCTACCCGCGTGTGCTCTGCCATAATCACACCATACTTGTAAGGCGCACAATACTTTGGGATTTAAGCCTATAAAAGACTGGAGGGGACGCATGAATCAGAACACAGTGAAGAAGGAGTTGCGTACGCGATTACGACGCGAGCGGAGCCAAAAATTCATACCCTCTAACTTCAATGTAATTTTAAAATCACCAGAAATTGCAAGTGCCACAACTATTGCTACCTATGTCTCCTATGGGGTCGAGCCAAGTACCGATGAGATCAATAACGCCTTCCTCAAAGCTGGCAAGAAGCTGCTGCTACCGCGAGTAAACGGTGACATTCTTGATTGGGTCTACTGGGATGGCGATATGAAAAAATTGAAAACTACTAAAAATTTAGCAGAGCCTGTAGGTCCAGCTATCGATGACTTTAGTGAGCTTTCAGCAGTGATTGTCCCCGCGCTTCACATCGACAAAGATGGCTATCGATTAGGACAAGGTGGCGGTTATTACGATCGCGCACTTACATACCTTCCTGGATGGAAAATTGGTTTAGTTCATTCTGGAGAGCTCACCGGAATGACACTTCCACGAGAAGTTCACGATATGCCACTAGATGCTGCAGCTACACCGTCGATTGTGGTTCGCTTTAAACGTTAAGCAGTTGGAAGATTACGCGCCATTACTATTCGCTGAATCTGATTAGTTCCTTCATAAATCTGCGTAAGTTTTGCATCACGCATCATTCGCTCTACAGGATAATCGGAAACATAACCGTAGCCACCTAAGACTTGTACAGCATCCTGAGTGACTTTCATTGCAGTATCACTAGCAAAACACTTACTAGCTGCCGAATAAAAGCGTAAATCCTTCTCATTGTTTTCACTCTTTACTGCAGCGGCATAGGTTAATACTCGAGCAGCTTCGATATTCATGGCCATATCAGCTAACATGAACTGAACGCCTTGAAAATCAAAAATCTCTTTGCCGAACTGCTTTCTCTCATGCGAATACTTAGCTGCAACATCTAAGGCACCTTGGGCTAAGCCAAGTGCCTGTGCAGCAATTGTTATCCGGGTGTGATCAAGTGTGTTCATGGCCAAAATAAAACCTGCTCCAACATCGCCTATGCGACGATCATCGCCTAAAGCAACATTATCGAAATAAACTTCACGAGTCGGTGATCCTCTGAAACCCATTTTCTTTTCTGGTGCGCCAAATGAGACTCCGGGATCGGATTTTTCGACAATAAAAGCGGTAATTCCCTTAGAACCTAGCGCGGGATCGGTTTGTGCGAGAACAGTATAAAACTCCGAAACTCCTGCATTCGAAATCCATTTCTTACTTCCATTAATAATCCAACCGTCACCATTACGCACGGCTTTGGTGCGTAGGGCTGATGCATCAGAGCCCGCATCCGATTCAGATAATGCGTAAGAAAAACCCTTGCCAGCAACGAGTTGAGTAAGCCATCGAGATTTTTGTTCTTCATTACCGCCCAAAATTAATGGCAGCGAACCAAGCTTATTAACCGCTGGAATTAATGATGAAGCACCACAAACGCGAGCAACTTCTTCAATAATGATTACAGTCGCTAATGCATCGGCGCCATCGCCACCATATTGTGCTGGTACGTGTGATGCAGCAAGACCAGCCTTTGCTAAGGCATCAGCAGCTTCTTGTGGGTAGCGATGTTCTTCATCGACTGCTTGCGCAAAAGGTGCAATCTCTTTTTCAGCTAACGCTCGAACACTTTCGCGCAGGTCTCTATATTCACTAGGTAAAGTAAATAAATTCTCCATTAGGATTCATCCCTATCCGCTTGAGCCAGTCGTTGCAGGTAATTATTGTAATCTTCTAATTCATCTGGTGTGCCCATGGCAGCGGCCCGAGCATTATTTCGATCAATTCGTTTTACTTCACGCGAATCGTCTTTGACCCAACTGATAAATGTGGCAACTAACGCAAGGAGTATTGGAATCTCGCCCATCGCCCAACCAATCGAGCCACCCAGTTTTTGGTCGGCTAAGAAATCCGTTAACCAAGGGGTTTGCATGGAAGCAAAATAACCGCGATCAATGAGCGTCGTTGTGGACATTAATGCAACCGAGAAAAATGCGTGCATGCTCATGGCGGCAAAAACAATAACTATCCTTACTAAATGCGGAATACGGCGAGGATTTGGATCAATTCCAATAATGACGTGAAAGAAAAGTACGCCTGCAAGAATGAAATGAATATTCATAAAAAGGTGGCCGGCATGACTCTGCATTAAGTCGCCAAATAAGTTTGTAAAGTAGAGAGCAAAGAGTGAACCATCAAAAAATGCAAGTGCCACAATCGGATTCGTATAAAAAACCGCAATCTTGGAATGTAATGCAGCCAGCAGTGTGCCGCGAAAGCCTCGTTCATCCTCGTTTCGCCCTTGAGGAAGTGTTCGTAGCGCCAAAGTTATCGGCGCACCTAACACAATTCCAATTGGTGCAATCATTCCTAAAATCATGTGAGCAACCATGTGATACGAAAATGCAAAGTGAGCATAGAGGCCTAGCCCGCCGCTCGTTGCAAAATCTATTGCGGCAATTCCACTTGCGAATGCAGCCGTACGTCCAACTGACCACTTATCGCCACGTCGCGTGAGAACGACTACGCCTTTTATGTACAAGGCAGTTGCAGTTATTAAGAGTCCAATCATCAATGCATCAGGCTCGTAGCTAAAGAAAATACGGCTCCATGTTGGTGCAGGTGGTGTGGCAATTCCACTCACCGCAATCGCCGGATCAAATTTTGGTCGGGTAGGTCTGATTGGCGATTGGTTGGAAGACATCCAAGCTCCCATGGCAACTGCTGTCACCATAATAAATGCTTCAGTTACAACAAGGGAGGAGAAAGCTTTCCAATCGATCGAATCATGCCGCGCTAGATTCTTTCGGTGCATGTATCCAATAACTATTAAAATAACGGTCGCGATGCTCTTGGCAATTACTACGTATGCATATGCCGAACTCCACGCCTCTTTAAAATCTAAGCGTGCCCATGCATTGACTACGCCGCTTCCTACAACGGCAATTACTGACCATAGTGCCAGTTGGCTAAAGCGCGGCACTGCAATGGCCCGATCTTCAGGGTCAAGCAGGGCGAGCGAGATTATTCCGCCTACCCATAGAGCCAATCCCACTACGTGAATTACTAATGAACCAATAGCTAAACCATGCGATCCACTTGACGCTGCGTGGCTTTGAAAAATAGGAGCCACCAGGCCAATGAATGCCAGAAGTAAAAGCGCAACGGTAGGCAAAACTTGTTTAACTCGAAGGGCACAAACCGCTATAACTAGCGCGACTAAAACTTCAAAAAAGAGATACTGGCCAAGCGTTATTTGCGTAATAAATGAGCGCAAGACTGTCGGATCTACAGCGACCGACAATGACTGACCTAAAATATTGGCGAGCGTAAAAACGATTACTCCAAGACTTCCAATAGCCCAGATAAGCGCCGAACCCCACAATAATCGTTTGAGTTTTAGCGCAGAAGTTGAAAGTTTGCCTTCATGATCAAGCAGCAAAAAACCCATTGAAAGTAGGGTTCCAATTGTTGCGAAACTTCCAATAAGTGAGAGGTATTTAAAAATAGTTGAGAAAGCGATCATCGATCCCTAAATAGCTTTCTTGCATAAAGCGAGAGTCCTATAAGCATAAAGAAAGCAATTATGAGAATAAAAATAATAAATACGTTTGTTCCCCAGCTGCTGCTTGCTGGCGTTTGGGCCTGCGTAGGAGTTGGAGTTGGCGTGCTTGGGGAAATCACACTAGGAGCTGAATAATTAAAAGTAAACGAGCCTTCCAATGGAACATCACCCTCTGAGTAGAGCATGTAGGTAACTCGATAAATTCCGGTTTCAGTTAGCGCGCTTAAGCCAACAGAGATACTTGCTGCATCCACCATGATGGTTCCATCATCGACACGGTTACCCGATGGATCAGTTACGGTCAGTTCATTTGCATCTGGTAAAAGTGCAACTTGTGTTGTCAATGTGACCGAGGTGGGAGCAGTTGTAAGAGTTGAGCCACTGATGGGAGAAGTTGTAATCAAAGAGTTCGCAGATGCAGGTGCCATCCCTAGGAATGAGAAAGCGAGCAAGAAGGCGGTTATAAGCTTTAATTTCACGGCAAAACCTCTCTGTGAACCTTCGATTCGCTCCTATCGTCCCACTTCTTTAGACTTGGTATCTACCCCCGCGAGGGTGTAATTCGCCTCAGATTGGAGCTCAGATGCCTACATATCAATATGCATGTAACTCCTGTGCCCATGAGTTCGAAGCATTTCAATCCTTCTCCGATGACTCCTTGACCCAATGCCCCGAGTGTCAGGGTGAGATTCGAAAGGTGTACACCGCAGTTGGTGTCGTTTTTAAAGGTTCAGGTTTTTATAAAACCGATTCAGCTGTGAAGAAAACAACGACACCTCCAGCACCGCCTGCGGCTCCCGCAGCTAGCGCAGATTAATCCTGGTGATGTGGCGGTTTATCTGACTTAATTTCTTCTTCACGCCGAGCTTGTTCGGCAGCTGCTTCAGGGTCGATCTCATCTGAAGTAACGGAAGGAAAGAGATCGCTCATGTCATCATTCTAACCGCAGAAAAGGAAGTACGTCGTGTTTGAGAGTCTTGGAAAGTTCATTGTTAAGCGCAGCAAATTAGTCCTTCTCGTCTTTGTGATTGCAACAATCGCCGCTGGTGCGATCGGTTCATTATCATTTGGCCGCTTAGATTCAGGTGGATACTCAGACTTGAAGAGCGAATCCGCACAGGCCGCTAAATATGTTGTAGATGTATTTGGTGCAGAAGAACCCGTTGCTGTCTTGGTTGTGGACTCAGCAACTTCTTTAATCGATGATCCATCAGTTGTCGCCACAGCAAGTGAAATTGAAAAGAAGATTCAGAATCACGCTGGAGTCTCAAAAACTTATTCATATTGGTCGACTGGCGGAGCACCAACCATGAAATCTATCGATGGCAAAGCTGGATTCATTTTGGTGTATTCAGATATGGATGCTTTTGATTGGGATGCCCTTGGCTCATTAGGTGCATCTTTACAAAAGGAGTTTGATGGTAAGTACAAGAACGTACATATTTATGCTTCTGGTGCTGGCGTTATTACTTACGCCATCAACCACAAAATTGAAAAAGATTTAGTTGTTGCCGAAGCAATCGCGATTCCACTGACTTTCCTGCTGCTTCTCTTTGTCTTCGGAGCCTTTGTCGCATCTGCAACGCCTTTGTTTGTTGGTGTTACTGCCATTCTTGGATCTTTCTTTATTATTTACTTATTAACCTTGTTCACAAACGTGAGCGTTTTTGCCCTCAATCTCATTACTGGATTGGGCCTTGGCCTTGGCATTGATTACGCACTCTTAATGGTGAATCGATTCCGTGAGGAACTCCATAACGGCCATACTGTTGAAGAGTCTGTAGTAACAACGGTTGCAACAGCAGGTAAGACCGTTTTCTATTCCGGACTCACTGTTTTTGTAACGATGGCGTCACTGCTCTTCTTCCCACTTGAGTTCTTAAAATCCTTTGGTTATGCAGGTGTAGCTGTCATCTCATTTGCAGTTCTGGGAGCAACAATCGCACTTCCCGCTCTTTTAGCAATTCTTGGTGAAAAAGTGGATAAGGGTGTCGTACGAAAGAGCGCAATTACCCCTAAAGAAGATGGTCGCTGGGCTCGTACTGCACGAAATGTTATGCGACGCCCGATTCCAGTTGTGCTTGCATGTTTAGTTGTCCTGGGAATTTTAGCTGCACCAGTTACAAATATTTCTTTCGCACAAGTTGACTCCAGAGTTCTACCGGCATCCAATCCAGCTGCAATTGCATCTCAAGTAGTCGATACCCGCTTTGATGGATTGATTGGTAGCCCCATTGAGGTCGTAGTACCCAATGGCGTTGGGCGCGAGGCTGATATCAAAGCTTTCCTAGAACGAGTTAAGAAAGTTGATGGCATCGTCCGTGTTGGAGCGATTGAAACTTACAAGCAAGATATTCGTGTGCAAGTAATCTCCTCCGTACCTTCTCGAAGCACTTCTTCACTCAAGGTCATTCACGATATTCGAAATCTCGAGAAACCTGCTGGCACACTTATTGGCGGAGCAGCTGCAGATTTCACTGACTCGCAAGATGGAATCGCTAAGACTTTACCTCTGGCTTTGGGATGGATCGCGCTTACCGTTCTAATTCTGATCTTCGTCTTTACTGGCTCAATTATTTTGCCAATTAAAGCAGTGTTATTAAATGCGCTTTCATTAATAGCCACACTGGGTGCAATTACCTGGATATTTATCGATGGCCATATGAAGTGGCTCGTTGGAGATTTCACAGTAACTGGCACGTTAGATACCGGCTCGGTGATCTTAGTAGCCGTCGTTGTGTTCGGACTATCAATGGACTATGAACTATTTTTACTATCGCGTATCCGTGAAGAGCATTTAAGTGGCAAGAGCAATGTCGAATCTGTTGCAGTTGGTTTGCAGCGCTCTGCGCGCATTATTACCGCTGCGGCACTTTTACTGGCAGTTGTTTTTGCCGCCTTTATGACGAGTGGTGTTACATCTATCAAAATGTTGGGCTTTGGCGTTTCACTTGCAGTTATTTTGGATGCAACGTTAGTTCGAGCATTATTAGTTCCAGCGCTTATGCGATTATTTGGTGAGCGCAACTGGTGGGCGCCAGAGTGGATGCAGCGTTTTACTTTAAAACACTGATTCTGTTAATGATTCATATAAAAAGAAAACCCGAAGAATTCTCCGGGTTTTCTTTTTACTTTAGTAAGGATTTAACTAACTTTTAGTCCTAAAGTGACTATTAAATAAGCTTTGTTACTCTTTAGATCAGTAATTTTAGCTGGGGCTTTTGTCTTTGTTAATGCAGTATTCACAACAACTTGAGGCATTATTTTCTTGATTGCAGCTGTTACCAGATTAATTCGTGCAGTAACAAGTTTGTTGTAGTCACTAATCGCAGTTACTTTCTTAGGATTTTCGATTTCAATACCTTTTAAGGTAATAACCTTGGTTCCAGAAAGTAGGGAAATCTTGGTGATTAATGAATTCATGTCTTTATTAGCACTTGCCAAAAGTGTGGATTTGTCGGATCCGAATTCGACCGTGCCGTAATCAGCGTTCATGGCAACGATTGGTTTCCCGAAAGCAAAAGTGAAGGACTGCAGGACCGGGTCTGCTCCATTATCGATTGAAACTTTTACAGATCCTTCGGTATGACGTGGCATTAGGAACTTTAAAGACGTTGCATTCTGGGTAATATTTGCTTTAACCACAATGCTGTTGTCGATACGGATGCTCGTCACTGGTCGTGTAAATGATCCACTTATTGTTACCGGAGTTCCCTGAAGTCCCTGAAGAGGTGTCATCGAATCGGCACGATCTGTCTGTAACGGAAGTTTTACTATCCATTGTGCAACAAAGGATTTGTAGAAGCTTGGCATTGTGTAGGTTGAACCAACAGCAACTTGCCTTAATCCTTCGTACCAACCATTGAATGTGAATCCATCATAAGAAATTCCGGAGCCGTCAGGAACCACAAAAGTTTCACCTGGCAGATACCAACCTTCGGCAGGTGGGGTTCCAACACCTTGGTTTTTATCGTATGCAACATTGTAGGTTTGAGCTAAATTGAAATTAATAGTGCGAATAGCAGATGGCAAAGTTTGTACTTCACCTGTAATTCCGCCGTATTCAACTACATATCCCATGAGGGCACCTGGATCAGTGTGCGCCTCGCGTAAGTCATTCCACTTACCAGCACCTCCGGAAAGAATTTGAAGCGCATTTTCTTGATCTCTGCCGTTAGGCTCGCCTCTATTCCAATTAGCGAATCCTCCTGGCATAGCTGTTGAGCCGTTAGAAAGCTGTACTTTATATTCTGGGGATTTTGGGTCATACCAAATCCAGTTATCAACCTGATTTCGATCTGAACCTCCGAGCCATGCGGCTGAAGTTCCAACTTTGGTAGTTATAAAATCATTCTCAGTTGCAGTAGTTGATGTTGCAAAGTAGCCACATAGTCCGTTGAAAGTTCTTGCACAGCCCGAAGAACTTGATTGCGCAAGTCTATTGGCCTCATCTATCGCAGAAATGGGACCACCTGGAATATTAATCCCAGTGATTGCGCGAAAAGCGACTGTCCAGTTAATTGCCGCATTATTTATAAATTCATAGTAATGCCCATTTATTGAGTTGTATGCAACTGCAGTAGTGCCACGGTTCGAAACAGTTAATGTCACCGATTGAGCGGCAGGGGAAAATTCCCCTGCGTTAATCTTTAATGATGTGAGTGCCGAGTTGACATTTTCTTGGGTTCCTACAAATGCAATTGATGCAGCTGCTGCGGAAATTGGATTCTGATAACCGGTCGCCAGCGTTAGGCCATTAGTGTTTGAAATCTGCAAAGTACCTGAAGTCGTTGAAACAATTGCTAGTAGAACTTGGTCTGCGTTATAGCCAGAAAGAGCTAAAGGATTAGAACCCAGCAGTGTGCTGAAAATTGTTGTTCTATTAGAGGCAACCGCTGATGCGGTAGTTCCAGATCCAAGTGAAACTGCTGCATTTGCTGGAGTTACCTGGGCTGAAATTATTAGAAGAGCTGCGATTAGGGTTGCGACTAATTTAATTTTTTTCAATTTTAACATTCCGTAAAGTTAGCAGTGTTACCTGAGTTACGTGCCATGTACGGAGTGTCCCCGGCGGGAGTTGAACCTGCGACCTACCGCTTAGGAGGCGGTTGCTCTATCCACTGAGCTACGGGGACCTGCATAGAAGGCAATCTTGTCATGGATTAAAGCCAGGGTTAGACTCAAGAATCTAACGAAAAGGATGTTATTTCCTCATGAGGGGCCAACAATGAAAGCGCTAGTTATAGGCGCGGGCGGAGTTGGCGCAGCAATCGTCAATATCGCCTCACGCAAAAACTTTATTACATCAATGGTGGTTGCTGATCGAGCCTTGCCTCGAGCCGAAGCTGCAGTTGCACGAGTTAGAGATGCTCGCTTTTCTGCCGCTGAAGTAAATGCTGCTGAGCTTGAAGATATACGTGCGCTAATCCGAAAAGTAAAGCCAGATGTCGTGGTCAATGCGGTGGATCCACGATTTGTTATGCCGATTTTTCTTGCCTGTGAAATTGAAAATACCAATTACATCGATATGGCAATGTCACTTTCACGTCCGCACCCTCATTACCCAAATACTGA
>WLKQ01000023.1 GCA_009701185.1 Actinomycetota bacterium
ACTTGATTCGCAAGCTCTTCTTTTAGAATTACCTCCGTTGGTTGACCTGCTCCCCCAGGAAAATGTTGCCCCAAAAGATCTAGCCCAACTACAGAGTCTTGCTTCTTAGTAAAGGAATCGACGGTTGATAACCCCTTGGCATTAAGGGTAGTTGAAAATCCAGCCAGAATTATTAAAACGACTGAGGTAACCAGCCATAATTTACGAGGGCGTTTTTGAACTCCAGCACCGATTTTTGCCCACGTTCCCTCAAGCTGTGAATTCACATCATCAAAGCGCGGAATTCGTGGCCAGAAAATCCAGCGGCCAAAAGCTACTAAAAGTGCTGGAAGAAGAGTCAAAATCGTCAACATAGATGCTGCAATTCCTATGGCACCCACAGGGCCTAAGCCACGATTATTTGATAGCTCGCTCAAAAGCAAAACTAATAGACTAACTATCACTGTTGTACCAGAGGCCACGATAGGTTCGAATACGCCTTTATATGCAGCTTTCATCGCATCAAAACGAGAAGCATAATGATGGAGCTCTTCGCGGTATCTAGAAATTAACAAGAGCGCGTAATCCGTAGCGGCACCTAAAACTAGAACCGAAAGAATTCCCTGTGACTGGCCACTTAAATCAATCACATTATTTTTAGCCAGTAAGTAAACAATTCCACCCGCGGTAGAAAGGGCAATGACGGATGAAAATAGTGGGAGAATCCATAAGACAGGTGATCGATAAACGATAATTAGAATAAATGCAACGACACCTAAGGTTGTAAGAAGCAATGAGGAGTCAATCCCTCCAAATGCGCCAAAGAGATCACCTAATAAAGCTCCAACGCCTGTGACATTTGCAGTTAAGCCGCTGGCTTTGGCGTACGTTGCTGAATCAGCACGCAGCGTTTTAATAATTTCAGGTAGTACCGGCTTCTTATTTGGCAATAAATCTTGGGCCGACTCAAAAGTTAAAGGCAGATTTACCAACAGCGCTTTTTTATCCTCTGATGGAAATGCGAAAATCGCTTGCCCTGGTGTTAAATACTTTGAGATAGGTATATCAGAGCCCAGAATTGGTGTTGAACCTAGCGTGGCTAAATGGGCGTTGAGTCCTGCAATCTTTGCGCCATCAACCTCACCCAGATACAGCACCAAGGTTGGAATGGTTTGCGCTTGATCGGCTGAAAACTTCGTAATGACTTTAGAAGCCTGAGTAGATTCAGCGTTTTGGGGTAAAAAGGCTGAATTATCGTTCTCCTGAACGGTCGAGAGCGAGCCAAAGAGCGGTCCAAAAACACCACTAGCCCCAAACCATATAAAGATGACAACCAGTGCAGTGATAAATGGACGACGGCTCTTATGTGCAGTATTTACGTTCACGAAGATTGTGCCTCTCAGGATCAGCCAATCTCATCGATTGGTAAGGAGGCAATCCTACCTTTAGGCTAACGCAGTGCCAGTTGTAGTAGCCCCTAACGAGTCGGCGATCGCCCTTTCTCGGCATGGACTCATTGATTACACAAAGGCTTGGGACGTTCAGCGAAAAATTCACAGTGAAGTCGTCCAGGGTGCTCGGCCAAATACATTACTGCTACTAGAACATCCATCGGTGTATACAGCCGGTCGTCGCACCGAACAATCCGAAAAACCTATCGATGGAACACCGGTTATTGACGTTGACCGCGGCGGAAAAATCACATGGCATGGTCCAGGTCAGCTTGTTGGCTACCCCATCGTAAAATTAGCAAAGCCACATGAGCTTGTTGGTTTTGTTCGCGAAATTGAGTCTGGGTTGATAAATGCCTGTGAAGAATTTGGGATTTCTGCAATGTGCGTATCTGGTCGAACTGGAGTCTGGATTCGCGATGGCAAAGGCGATAGAAAAATTGCAGCTATCGGAATTCGAGTCGCTCAGGGTGTAACTATGCATGGCTTCGCACTCAACGTTTGTCCGAATCTTGACGCTTTTAAACAGATCATCCCATGTGGAATTGCAGATGCGCAGGTTACTTCAATGCAAGAAGAGCTCGGGCGCGAGATAAGCATCGATGAAGTTACTCCGATAATTGAACGTCATATATTTGAATCTCTTAGGAAGGTGAGTGCATGAGCATCGAACCCGAGGGACGCAAAATGATTCGCATCGAAGCTCGAAATGCATTAACACCTATTGAGCGCAAGCCTGAATGGATTAAGACTCGCGCGACTATGGGCCCTGAATACACTCGGCTTCGCTCACTTGTCAGCAGTGAAGGTCTACACACTGTCTGCCAGGAAGCGGCTTGCCCAAATATCTTTGAGTGTTGGGAAGATAAAGAGGCGACTTTTCTCATCGGTGGTGACAAGTGCACCAGACGTTGCGATTTCTGCAATATCGATACCGGCAAACCTGACCCATTGGATCGAACTGAGCCGCTTAAAGTCGCTGAGTCAGTCAAAGCAATGGGTCTGGCATATGCAACCATCACGGGAGTAACTCGCGATGATCTGCCTGATGAGGGCGCCTGGCTTTACGCCGAAACTATTAGACAAGTGCATGAACTCAACCCTGGTTGCGGTGTTGAAATGTTAGCTCCAGATTTTCATGCGAAGTCTGAGCTACTTAACCAGATTTTCGAGACTAAACCAGAGGTTTTTGCCCATAATCTCGAGACAGTTCCACGAATATTTAAAGAGATTCGTCCAGCATTTACGTATGAAAAATCTCTACGAGTCATTTCGATGGCCCGCGATTTTGGATTAATTACAAAATCTAATTTAATCCTTGGCCTTGGTGAAACTCGTGAAGAAGTTTCTCAAGCACTTATCGATCTACGAAGTGCAGGATGTGACTTAATTACAATTACTCAGTATCTGCGACCAACGAATCGTCATCATCCAGTTGTTAGATGGGTAAAGCCCGAAGAGTTTGTTGAGTTGGCAGCAGAGGCAACTGAGGTTGGATTCTTAGGTGTGATGAGTGGGCCACTTGTTCGATCTAGTTATCGTGCTGGACGCCTCTATAAACAAGCGATGGCCTCTAAGGCAAGTCATGGCTGATCTGGTCTATCCCCCAGTAATCGTTGCTATAAAGACTCTATGGAAATATTTAGGGCTACGTTTTGATTTTCAAGGTGAAGAAAATATTCCGCGCAATGGTGGAGCGATTCTTGCAATTAATCATGTGAGCTATTTTGATTTTGCTATTACTGGAACTGCTGCTCTACCTGCTGGTCGATACGTACGTTTTATGGCCAAGAAAGAGATTTTTAATAACAAACTTGCAGGTCCATTGATGCGCGGAATGCATCATATAAATGTAGATCGTGAGAATGGAAGCGCTTCATTTGTTGCCGCTCTCCGCGCTTTAAAATCGGGCGAGATAATCGGCATTTTTCCAGAGGGAACAATTTCCACAAGTTTTGAAATCAAGGGCCTGAAATCAGGCGCCGTTCGATTAGCGATGGGGGCTGGTGTTCCAATTATCCCCACCGTCATCTGGGGTAGCCAGCGAGTATGGACTAAAGGCGTAAAGCGAAACCTAAAACGAAAAAAATTTCCGGTCAGTGTCAGCTTTGGCGAGCCAATCACATATGTAAAAGGCGATGATGTCGATGCCGCAGAAAGTGATTTACGTGAAATTCTGTTGACGATGCTTCATGAGGTACAGGAAAAGTACCCTGATAGCCACGTCGGACAGCGCTGGGCACCCACCCGTCTTGGTGGAACTGCACCGGCCCCACTAAACTGACGGCATGTTCACAAGAAAAGCTAAAGAAAAGAAGATCAAGACTCCACGTTTTCAGACTTTCCGTGATGCCTATAGCGTTACAAAAGTTGTAAAGCCATGGATCCCCTTGGCATTGATTGCAATCTTCCTTGCGACCTGGCTCATCGGAATAGCCATCGGCACTGGCTTGGGCCATCCAATCTATTTTGGATTTATCTTTCTTCCGCTATCTGCTTTGACAACGCTTTTGTTTTTCACACGCCAAGCTGGAACGGCTGCGTACTCATCAATTGAAGGTCAGATTGGTGCAGGTGCCAGTGTGCTCATGGCTATTCGAAAAGGGTGGACAACAACTCCAGCCGTTGCTGTAACCCGTAATCAAGATATGGTTCACCGCAGTGTTGGTCGCGCGGGAATAGTTTTAACTGCTGAAGGTTCGCATGGAGTTTCACAACTGCTCAGCGATGAACGCAAAAAGACAGAACGCTTTGCACCTGGAGTACCTATCACGATAGTTGTTGTTGGAGATGAACAAGGTCAGATTCCACTTCGTAAACTTCAAAAGCACCTACAGAAGTTGCCAAAGAAATTGACAGCTCACCAGATGCGTGAAGTACGTGTTCGCCTCAAGGCAGTCGGTGGTCTATCGATGCCGATTCCAAAAGGTCCAATGCCAACACGGGCTCCAAAGATTCGCTAAACGATTCACGACTTCTTAGCGCTGTAAAAGTAGATCTCTTCGCTTCCAGCTGGTGCATCCCACCCTTGTGCAAAGAGCCAATCACCTTGGTAGGCGATCATGCCTCCCCACGCCAATGTTGAGTTGTCGGAGAATTCCTTTGGCTCAGTGATATTTGATAACGAATACAACGCTTGGGCGCCTAAATGCTCGTCGGTGTGGCTGTTATACATAAAGTCCAAGATCATGTTTTCTCCGTCAATCACGGCAGTTGCAACTTCGTAAATATGAGTACCCATCGATTCAGGCAAGTTCAAGTATGTACGGACTTCAAAACTCCATGTGATCATGTCAGGTGAGTGACCGATGACCTGCTTTCCACCACACCCTTCACTGATGAACATAAGGTATTCGCCATTTATCTTTACGGCAGCGCCACTCGCATCGCGTGGAATCACAGCCCCTTTTGCCCATAATTTAGAGATGTCATATGGCACCACTAAGCCTTTTTTCTCCCAGTGAATGAGGTCAGAGCTGAGCGCATAGTTGATGTCGACTGCAATTGCTCCGTACTCTTTCTCGTAATTCTGAACTTCTTCATCAGAAGCTGACCAAACTCCGTTGTAAAACATGATGTACTGATCGTTACCATATTTATAAACTTTAGGATCTTCAACGCTAAGAATTTCATTGGCTTGACTTGGATACATAACTGGATTACTTGAAGATTCCTCCCAGCCGGTACCTGGAGTGTAAATTGCTAGCCCGATCCGAGAACCCAGGGATTCTTTTTTGACTGCCGCTCGATAGAAGAGAAATAGTTTTCCATCTTTTTCGATGATTGACGGATTAAAGATTGACGATGATGTCCATTCAATGCCCGTTGGATCTGGCATTTGTGAAGTTTTACGAAAAGTTAAAGGATCGCACTTAGAAAAAGGCCCCACCGACCATGGTTTAGAGGCATCGTATCGATTAATGAATTGACCTTCAGTGAGTCCAGAAATTTCTTCACGAATTTCCTGATTGAATGCCTCTAGATATTTCTCTCTTAAAATATCATTATAAGTACTCATCAATTCGCCCCTTTAAATAGTCATAGCGCCAGAGGACTAGTAAAGTGGTTAGCGAAGCAAAAGACTAGCGTTACTCTAATTTACGTAAATTGTTGCGTTGACTTATCAATGGTATGAGAGAGAATTACATATGGAAATAGCCGGAGAAGATATTCATAATCTCCTTACTCCACTGAAGAATTCTCAATTTAGAAAGCTTTGGGTTTCAAGCATTTTTTCTTCGATTAGCGGGCAAATCTTTCCGATCTGTGCAACCCTTTTGCTGCTTGCAGGAAAAAAGCCTGCACTTTCTATCTCCCTCTTATTGTCTAGCCAAGTAATTGCCTATTTGATTTTTGCACCCATCGGCGGACTACTTGCGGATCAAATTTCTAGAATGAAACTACTGCGGATTGGGCTTTTTTCAAGGGTAATTCTTGCGGCACAGCTCTTGGTCGGTCCTCCCCCACAGATACTTCGATTGACAGTTACTGTTTTTCTGATGGGAATGGTCGATGCTGGAACTTCAGGAGCTGGGGGCGCATTAATTCCAGACATCGTCTCACCTGCAGGTCTGCAAGCTGCAAATGCACTAAGAGCAGTGACAGGACGCGTTGCATCCATCAGTGGTCCAGGAATTGCAATTTTTCTAGTTTCAGTGACATCGGCTCGCATAGGATTCATAACTACCGCGGCCGGAATGGCAATCGCACTGATTTTTCTTGGTCGAATGCAGGTACCTAAGACAACCCATGAACCTCGATCTAAATTTAGCGAAGAGTTTCTAGCTGGATTTCGATTCGTACGAAATGTGAAGTGGATGCTGGCAGTCATGACGGTTTTGGCGCTTCAAACTTCCATATTGTTCGGCGCTGAAATGGTTATGCTTCCAATCATCACAACGAGAGAGTTTGGAACACCTCGAATTTTCCCGCTTGCAATAATGTCTCTGAGTTTAGGATCTCTCATCACC
Source organism: Actinomycetota bacterium (assembly GCA_009701185.1). Classification (GTDB taxonomy): domain Bacteria; phylum Actinomycetota; class Actinomycetes; order Nanopelagicales; family Nanopelagicaceae; genus Planktophila. The sequence goes on from WLKQ01000023.1 coordinate 6,401, forward strand.
GCAGCTTTTGCCGCAAAACTTCGCGCACAACGACCTGGATTAGTGTCATTTCTTTCATGGTTTTTCTTAGTGTTTCTGATCATCGCATTGATTTTTCCAATATCCCCAACTTTTGTCATTTGCTGCTATTTCGTAGGTGGATTAGCAACAGAGCCAATGGGAATTTTTTGGCAAACCGCTCTACAACGTGAGGCACCAGATCATTCAAGGGCTCGAGTGATTAGTTTTGAATCGATGCTTGGCAGCGCTTTGATGCCAATTGGCGTCGGACTTGCCGGTCCATTGACACATTTACTTGGAGAACGCACTTATCTAGCCTCATGTGCGCTCATTTTTTCTATTTTGGGATTTTTAGTTTTGCTCGTACCGGGAGTCTCAACTTTTTCCACTCCAGATAAAGATACCTAATCGTTATAACGTAATTTCACGTAACTCCCACTTTGCCCTTGCTTTAGTTTGTTTACGCACATACATTGCAAAAATCAAAAGCAAACGTTTACGTAATGTTTACGTAAATGACTAAAGGAGCGTAATGATCACGACTAAAGCCTTGGCTGCCGAACTAGGGGTATCCATAGCCACGGTCTCTCGAGCCCTAAATGGCAAGCCTGGCCTTTCGCCTACGTTACGTAAAAAGATACTTTCAGAAGCCGCTCAGCGTCATACAGTCATTAATCCCACCGCTCGAATGCTGGCAACGGCCAAGAGTGAAAACGTCTGCTTTGCTGTTTACCATTTATCAGGCCCTGTCTCAAAGGATCCTTTTTACTTTCCTATTTTGATGGGCCTTGAAGAGGAAACTCGCCAAGTTGGCTTACAACTAACTATTTCGGTTATCGGGGAAGAAGAAGTCAAAGACGCATCTTCATGGCGGGTTATTCAGGAACGACGTGCAGACGGCGTCATCTTAAATGGACCATTTGTCCCCGCAAGTTTTATTCTTAAACTTCATTCTCTTGGAATTCCAGTTGTTCTGATCGATAATTTTAACGAGCTTCTTCCCGTCGATGCAGTCGTACCTGCAGATCGCAGTGGTGCACACGAAGCCGCTATGCATGTTCTCTCACTAGGACACGTCAAAACAGCGATTCTCTCAGGACCTAAAGACTGGTATTCAAATGTCGAACGAAGTGCCGGTTTTACGGATGCGTGTGTTAGTAAATCCTTAGACAAGCCAGATATTTTCTATGGGCTAGACACAACTTTTGAAAGTGGAAGAAAATTATTCCGTAAGGCAATTAAGAAAAACCCGACCGCAATATTTTGTGTCAATGATGCATTGGCACTTGGAGCGATAGAAGAAGCAACCTCAATGGGTTACTCAATTCCCCAAGACATCAGTTTCACGGGATTCGATGATGTTGAAGGCGCTATTAGCTCGCGAATTCCTCTGACAACCGTCTCTGTGCCACGAGAGTTTTTGGGTAAGGCTGCAGGACGTCTTTTTTGGTCTCGTATTGATGATCCCAGTGCTCCTCGTCAACGCATCGAAATTGCCACCAAACTCATCGTTAGAGAATCCACGCATAGAGTGAAAAAGTCGGGAAAGTCTAAATGAGCGACTTAGCAAAACGTTTTGCTACAAATCCAATTATTAGTCCTCGGGATGTAAAGCCAAGCCGAGAAGGCTTTGAAGTTGTGTGCACATTTAACCCTGGGGCTTTTGAATTCAATGGGCGTTTCGGACTCGTAGTCCGAGTTGCTGAACGTCGGACGACTGATAATGAATCAGTTGAATCTCTCTCAATATCTCGCAATGGGGAGATCGAATTTCAGAGCTTTTCCTTAACGGATCCTAAACTAAAGTCATTAGACTCTCGCAGCTTTATCTACAATGACACTGAATACATAACGACTCTCTCGCACTTTAGATTAGCGTGGAGTAGCGATGGAGAAAAATTTAGTGTCGAAGATTCACCGATACTCTCCGGATCATCTGATAACGAGTCATTCGGTATCGAGGACACGCGTGTCACAAAGATCGGAAGTGAATACTTTCTGACTTACACGGGTGTCTCTTCCAACGGCTATGGCGTGCAAATGAAAAGTACAACCGATTGGAAAACTTTCGAAGATTTCGGCACAGTCCTTCCACCATTTAATAAGGATGCCGTCCTATTCGATGAAAAAATCAACGGCAAATATCAAATGCTCCACCGCCCAACGGGTTCAGGTTTGGGTGGTCCCTATATTTGGAGTTCAACGTCGACAGATTTATTCCACTGGGGCCACCATGTTTGCGTCGCAACTACACGTCCGAATATGTGGGATAGCGCTCGAATTGGTGCTGGATCAGCTCCGATAAAGACAGAAGCGGGTTGGTTAGAGATTTATCACGGCGCTGAAGTTGTGCCAACTGGCCATACATATCGATTAGGTGCATTACTGCTTGATCTTGATGACCCTACTCGAGTCATTGCACGCTCTCAGGAACCAATAATGGAGCCACGCTCAAATTATGAAACCGATGGTTTCTACGGAAATGTCGTTTTCACTAACGGACAAATTGTTCAAGGAGATGAAATTCTCCTGTATTACGGAGCTGCAGATACTTACACCTGCGGAGCACGTTTTTCAATCAAAGAGATTCTTAACTCACTCAAGAGTTGAGATAGAGCAAACGATAGGACTCTCGCGACATACGTCGGTGTGAGTACATGAGGAAAAAGAAGGGTAATAAATGAACAAAAGCAAAAAATGGCTTGTAGGTAGTGTGGCGTTTGCACTTGCCTTCACACTGCAAGCTCCATTCGCACATTCTGCAACACCAACAGTTACGGTAGTAATGCCTACGCAATGGAAAGATGCTTTTGCACCTGAAATTGCAGCATTCAATAAGTCAAACACAACAGTTAATATCGAAGTTAACTGGGGTGGCGCACAAGATCAATTGATCGCAGCTAACAAGTCACCAGATATCATTAACACAGGTGACCTTTTCGTAGCAGCACAAAAGAATCTACTTTTGGATCTCACTCCATACATGGCAAAAGACAAGACAATTAATAGCAAGGATTTCTATCCAGCCCTACTGAATGCAGTCAAGTTTCAGGGCCGCCAACTAGCACTTCCATACCGATTCAACGTAGGTCTTTTGTATTACAACAAGACTCTTTTTGATTCAGCAGGACTTGCATATCCAACAGCTAAATGGACACAAAAGAATCTCATCACAGCTGGTCAAAAATTGACAAAATCTTCTGGAACTACTGCAACCCAATGGGGAATCGGATCCACATTCGGTTGGTGGGGTGAATGGCTTATTCACGTTCGCCAATCTGGTGGAGACTGGCTACAAGATGGCGTTGTAGCACTCGATAGCCCAGAGGCGATCAAGGGTCTTACATTCTTCCGCGACAAAGTGAGCAAGTACGACATGTCTCCAGGACCAAAAGCTGACTCACTAGGTGGTTTCTCTGGTGGCAAGACTGGAATGGAATACGGCGGACACACAGGCAACTGGCCTGGCTACAACGCTGTTTCATCTCTTAAGTGGGATATCTCAGTTCTTCCACGAGGATCTAAGTCTTCAAAGGGTGCAGAGTTAGCTCTTGAAGCATGGGGAGTATCTGCTAAAACAGCTAATAAGCAAGCTGCTTATGAAGCCGTTAAGTTCCTGACTTCTGTTGCATTCCTAACAACACAGTGGACAGAATTGCGTCTACCTCCAACTCGTATCTCAGTTGCGAACGCTGCTCTGTCTGTACCAGTTGCAAAGCGCCCTTCACCACAGAACCTTGAAGCACTATTTGGTGGAATTGCAACAGGAATGACACTTCCTCGCACAATTCCATTTATCAAGGTGACTCAAGAAGTTGTGCAGCCAATCATCGACAAGATGCTTGAAGGCACATTGACACCACAAGAAGCAGGCGATCAGGCAACTGCAGCTGCAAATAAAGCACTATCAATTCTACAACCATAAAGTAAATAGTCCGGGATAAATGTGTTCAGGGGCGGCAACGCCCCTGAACACACCTCAATTTTAAAAGGAGAAAACTATGAGTGTTAAGAACCGTAAAGACACACGTAATTTCTTTGCCTTTGCCGGAATTTCAGTCATAGGTTTTCTTGCTTTCTATATATATCCAATTGTACGAACTATTTATTTGAGCTTTACAAATACCAGTATTATGGATCCGATTCACACCATGGTGGGATGGAAGAATTTTGAGCGTGCAATAAAATATGACGATGTGTTCCATCTAGCGCTAAAAAATACTTTTAAATACGCAATCTGCGTAGCTGCGTTGAAACTATTATTGGCCTTACTGGCAGCAATTCTTTTAAATAATAACCTCAAGGGAATAGGTGCCTTTAGAACGATCTTCTTTTTGCCATTCATTATTCCTACGTTCGCTGTCTCCTATGTATTCCGCTTCTTTTTCCATCCAGCAAATGGATTGGTTAATCAGTCTCTTGACAAAATTGGCGTGTCAGGAATTGGTTGGTATGCCGATTCAAAAACCGCTATGGCTACCTTAGTAATTTCGAGTTTATGGGGTTTCGGCGTTCCCATGCTTATTTTCTTAGCCGCCCTGCAGCAAGTGCCCAAGGAGCTTTATGAGGTTGCCAACCTTGATGGGGCTTCACGATGGCTCCAGTTTAGAGTGATCACTTTTCCAGCAATTAGCGCCGTGTTCCTCTTTAATGTGATTCTGTCGAGCGTAGATTCTTTAAAGAGCTTTGATCTAGCTTTTCTCATGGGCCACGGTGAAGGTTATCCAGCAAATTCCACTTTGCTCTATTCGGTATATCTCTTTAACCAGGCCTTCAAGAATCCTTGGAGCTTAGGTTACGCGTCGGCACTAGCCTTAATTTTCTTTGCAATTTTGCTGATTCTGACCGGAATCAACTTCCGTCTCGGCAAACTCTATGTAAAGAATGAGAATTAATATGAATCGCAAATCGCTCAAAGTAAAGATATTCCTATACTCCTGCTTAATTCTATTATCACTTAGTTTACTTCTACCATTGGCATCTTTGATACTTACTTCATTCAAGACATTCGATGAATCTGTCGGTGTCTATAAGTGGGTTCCAAATCAATTTAACTTTAATAATTATCGAGATGTGTTTGCACTTGAGGACTTCAATTACTGGACATATCTGCGGAATACTCTTCTAATTTTCGTACTCAAAGCGGTCGGAACTGTTCTTACGTGCACGCTAACCGCTTATGGTCTCGTGCGATTTAATGTCAAGTATCGAAATATAGTTTTCACCGTTTTACTGTCAGTCATTTTATTACCTGGTGAGCTTCTTGCAATTCCAATGTATCAAATGTATTTATCTGTCGGATGGTTTGATACCTACTATCCATTATTTACCGCCTGCTATTTCGGTACTGATGTATTTATGATTTTCATGTTTAGACAGTTTTTCATGTCCATTCCCAAAGAACTCTTTGAGGCTGCAGAGACAGACGGTGCCTCAGAATTTAAGATCTACTCACGCATCCTTCTCCCCCTTAGTCGTCCAGCCATCATGACCTGCCTGATTCTCTATTTCACTGGTACCTATAACGACCTTTACGGACCACTTATATACATCTCTTCACATGACAAATGGACTATGGCGCAGGGAATTAAATCGATTGAAGATATTTTCAATCTTGGCCCACGCGATTACATCGTGCCATGGAACCTTGTTTCCGCAGCTACTTTGCTCTCACTGATCCCCGTTCTACTTGTATTTGGTTTTGCGCAAAAACAGTTCATGGACAGCATGGCGCGCACTGGAATCAAGGGCTGAGGGCTGAATATGAACGTCCTGGAGCAGGGCGAATTTAGAATAGTTTTTAGTGATGGCGCAACACCTGGTTTTCATTTAGAGGTTCTGGAAAACGGCAAGTGGCGAATTGCCAGTGCAGCCAACAATGCCCTTGTTTCCGGTCCATCTTTTGACTTACGTCCTAGCGATATTCATATTTCAAAAGAAGGATTAAATCTTAACGGCATTAATACTCTTCATGGATATCGCTGGAGCGCACACATTCAACGTGCTGGAACGCAATGGATCAAAGTTGATATCACGATTGATTCAGAAGGTTTCACTCTTGGAAAAATTGGTGGAATAGAACCGGAAATTGTTTTAGACCTCGGTCTATTGCCACCGTATGAGCGCGGAGACCATGTGTGGTTCAAAGTCAATATAGATAACCCCACTAAATGGAATGACGAAGCTCGAAGCAATGACTTTCCAGCCACATATTTTTATGATCCTTACAGCCATAACGAGTTCCGCATGTTTTTTGATATGACATCTATGTCGTGGATGGGGCCAGACAATCTTGCCCGTTTCCGTGATCTACGATGTGGGTACAGACGTCGCTTTGACGGTCAGATACGGGCTGAGCTCGGCTTAATTGGTGAGACTCAATCAGGATTTGTTTTTCCTAAAGGTAAGCAAAAAATTGTTTACTACATTGGTGCTGCCCACCGTGAACATTTTCCAACCCCTCCCTCTGCCCGAGAAGAGTTAACCTCCTTAGTTCAAGCCGCACTCACCCTCCTTCCACATCCTTCAAAATTTCCCGAAGGTGCAACATCCTGGACTAAATTTGCACAAGGAGCTGCTATTGACTTGATGGATAGCGAGCATTCATGGAGCAGAGATAGTGATGGCGAGCACCTAATGGGTTATGTAGATGCTCGTTCTGATGCGTGGGAAAAGGCTATGAACGCACGTGGCCGTGACTGGGAAGGCACAGGTCCTTGCCTAGAGGCAGGGCTATGGATTCTTCACCCGCTACAAATATTGTCACAGTATCGCCCGGATTTACCTTTTGACGCTTTGCGCAAACGAGTGAACGAATTTACGCGCAGGAATATTCTTAGCTCAAAGAGTGATCTTTTCTCAGGTATTGCAGATAGACCCATGAATGTAGGTACGTGGCAATACATCTACATTATTGGTGAATGCTGGCGAATTTATAGTATGTCTAATGACAACGAAGTTCTTGAAAAAATTCTTCAAGAGATACATGCCGTGATGTTACCTATGGTTGTAAATACTGGTGGTGTTCTGCCCTTAGAATTTGACAAATCCACTTTAAGAAAAATCGGCTCTGGAGATGGTCACGCTATTGCAGGACTTTTCGCGCTATTAATGGTGGAGATAGCCGAATATACCTCTGATCAAATCTACTTAGAGCATGCAAAATCTGCCCTCATTACCTTATATAACTTGCCAATCAACACTATTACTCAAGAATCATTCTTAACAGCTCACGCAGCAGATGCCGCAGATCGACTATCTCGGATTGATCACGAAAATCATGAGTGGGCAGAAATGAGTCGCTATTTTTTAGCTCAGTCTTTAAGAATGATGTACTGGTACAACGATCGCACTAGTGCTCGAAACTCCATGGTGGAACAGCTTGGAATGTTTGTGGCCTGCGGAACAATTAACTATCCTGCATTTTTTGAAAATTTAGAGATGGATGCCCGAATTAGTGCCCTCCTAGATGTTGGTGTGTCGACTAAAGACTTGCTAAAAGTTTTAGACTACGGACGTCGAGTTAACTTTCACTTTTTTCCTCAAATACAGCCGGATTTATACGGCGAGATGCCGCTTCAATACATACCCTACGAAGAAGTTCCGGTTCTTGAGGGTGGATTAGAAAGTGATGGATTCATCGGCCAAGAGATTTATGGCTCTGGCTGGGTATTTAGAGCGCTACTCATGTGGGAAGCCATAGCGTTCTGTTCAAATAAAGAGCTGATGGTAGTAACCACCAACTCCTACCGCGAAAGTTCCACAGTTGAATTACTCATCTCAAACTCCACTGCGACCGTACAACAGGGGGAAATTTCCTTCCCCGGAGTAGGTGTAGGGCAGATTGCTTCCATATCCCTTTCTGTTGATGGTGAGACCGCGTTAGATTTCGAGATAACTTTCGGATCAACCATACCAATTGAGCTATCCCCTGACGAATATGCCTCAATTACATATAGGAATACTCATTGAAGACGACTTCAAGTATTTTTGCCAACAAAAAGTATCTGTCATCTCAAGAGCTCGAAGTTCTGATAAATCTTGATAGAGGTTGTGAAGTGCTTTCTATTAAGCATCTATCGAGTGACACTCAGCTTCTTTTCCAAGCACCGTGGGCTCCCCGTAGTGCACCGTGGGCTCAAACTTTTGGGGATTCAGGTTTAGATTGGATTTACGGCTACAACGGCGGATGGCAAATTCTGGCACCAAATATTTCAAGTAGTGACGAAGATGTAACGCAAAAAAAAATCTTTGGCGAATCAGCATTACTACCATGGGAATTGCGAGAATTATCCGTTAGCTCATTAACTGCAACCGTGAACCTTGTGTCGGCGCCATTGACAATTGAACGAAAGATAACTATTCAAAGTGAACGTCTCATCATCAATGAAAGGATCACAAACACTTCTCCAATTGAGCAGGAGTTTCGGTGGATGCACCATCCTGCCTTTGGCGCACCTTTTGTTGAACCCGGAGTGAGGGTTTTATCTGGTGCACGTAAAGTAATTTTTGACCCAGACCGAGAGCCATTTTCTGCTAATCATGAGATCTGCGATCTTATTGATATGCGGTCGTTTGAAGCAGATTTAGATTTGTCTATTATCCCAACTGATTCTCGTGACATTTTTGCGACACTTGCAGATTTCGAACATGGATATTTCGCGCTGATAAATGAGCGAATCGATTTAGGGGTAATTGTTGAGTGGGATAAAGAGATATATCCCTATGCCTGGTTCTGGCAAGACTTGCAGAAAAATCCTGATTTTCCTTGGTTTGGAAGGGCTTATGTCACCGCGATAGAACCATCCTGCGCAATTCCGGGACGGGGAAAATGTGGTGACTATCAACGAAACGAGGCGATCGTGCTGCAGCCTTTCAACAGTAGCTCTACAGAGATCTCTCTGACTATATTCCAAAACGTAAGTGAGAACACCCGAGTCGAAGAAATTTTAGGCCGCACAATTAACCAACCAAAGGAGAAATCATGAAATCGATATCCCGCCGTAATCTGATAATTGGTGCAGTTGCACTGGCACCTGCTGCCTGGTTGGCAAAACATTTTGGAACTGGTGGTGCTAGTTCTGTCGCTTCTGCTACCTCAGCAAAAATAGATGGAATGCCAATTAATCAAATATCCGGAATCTTGATCGACTGGAAAGCCCGTGCTGCTTCAACATATAAATTGCTCTTTGATTTCAAAGCTAAAGGCCAGCACCTTCCTGTTATTTGGGTTGACACAGAACGTCGTAACTACAACTTCGACATGTTTGCTCTTCCGGCATATTTAGGTGACTATCGTCAGAATCCGGCGCATATGGGATCCCATGAATCTCTCTCTGGAGTTGGCGCAGTGCTCGGCGCTTCACTAGCTGGCATCGATATGGCCAACTATGAGGGGCGCGATTTCGTTGTTGAATGCTTGGGCTATCATCAACAAAACCGTGTAGCTAAAATTCTCTTTAATCAAACTGCTGATAGCGGAAGTGAATCTTCTTTCTGGTACATGATTTATCCAAATATCGCTTTCTACGCGATTAATGGCATGTATCCAAAGCAGAGTATGTTTAATCAAGTTTCCCGTGAAATAGCCGATGAATTGCTACAAATGCTTGACCACCTCAAAACCATCGAAGGTGAATTTACGTTCGAATTTTCAGGTTATAACTTCCTCAATAAGGAAGGCGTCTACGGATCTCATACCGAACCAGATGCCTCGGCTGGGGTGGCGTGGATTCTTTATATAGCCTACTCCCGATTTGGGGATCAAAAATACTTTGATGGCGCTAAAAGATGCTTAGACTATTTAGAAAAACGTACAGTGGATGAAAATCCCTTCTATGAAATCCTTCTTGCATACGGCGTCATTATCGCTGCACGAATGAACAAAGTCGAAGGTACAAAATATGATGTTGCAAAGTTATTTAGTTGGATCTTTGATGACTTTTCAGATGCACGCGCCGGATGGGGAATTATCTCCGATCTCTGGGGATTGACCGAAGTTCATGGCTTACAGGGAAGTGTCAGCGATTCAGGCGGATATGCATTTACCTTTAACTCCTTTAATGCAATAGCTGCTCTAGCTCCACTTCCAATCTATTCACCTGAATACACGCATTTGATCGGTAAGTGGCTTTATAACGCCACGTTGTCGGCCAGACTCTTTTATCCAGATCAAGTACCGGCCGAAAATCAGAGTCAACCTGAACTCATGAACACATATGGTGGAGCTCTAGCCTACGAAGGAATTCGTAAAGAATGGGCCTTTACCATTCCATTTGCTACCGCTGATTCGCGACGCAATACATGGGCCGAGACAGATTTAGGAGTCTACGGTTCAAGTTTGGTTGGGGTTCTGGCTGGACTTATTCATCATGTTGAGGACTCAGGAGTTATTGTCTTTGAAATCTCTAAAACTGATTTCTTTGCTTTACAACCAAATCCTGTTTATCTTGCATACAATCCGAACAAAACAAGTGTTACTTATGCTGGCGTAGAACTCTCCTCGGGAGATTCTGTTCTTTCTTAAACGCGATTTAGAATTGAACCACTAGCCCGTTCGTGAATGCCGCGACCATTTTCGTCGTATGTCACTGCAGTCACCACTAAAACTAGAAGGCTCGTTCGAACTAAGACCTGCAGTGGTCGCAATTCTCCCCCATCGCTAAATCTGACTACCTTGATTCCAAAGAGCTTCTGACCTAATGAGGCGCCTTGAAGAATGGTCAGCACAAGGACTTCACCGTAAAACAGCGCCAAAATACTTGGGGATCGCTCTGGGCCCATCTGCCCGATTCCGCCTGAGACGGCCGAGATAACGGCATAGCAGGCCAGCCAATCGATAGTTATCGCTGCCAGACGTCGACCTAAACTCACCCGCTCATTCATGGCCTCAGCCTAACGCCTCTGAATTATTAACATGGCCGTAACAGGGCGGTTATGCCAATTAGGCCCCAGGACCATATTCTTGCGCCTAAGCAGAACGTCTCAATGATGAGAAATCTGCACGGATACACGATCTTTGTATCACATGTGAATTGGGAGAAGCATGTTTAAGAATTCAGCAGAAATATTTGCCTATATTAAAAAGGAAGACATCAAGTTAGTCGATGTTCGATTTACTGATCTTCCAGGAATTCAGCACCACTTTAATGTTCCAGTCGAATCATTCGATGAAGCCGTATTTACTGATGGCCTAATGTTTGATGGCTCATCTATCCGTGGATTCCAGTCAATTCACGAATCAGATATGAAACTACTTCCTGTACCAGAGTCTGCCTACCTTGATCCATACCGCAAGGAAAAAACTCTGATTATTCTCTTCTCAGTTCATAATCCAGTTGATAACTCACCTTATAGCCGCGATCCACGTGGAGTCGTTGCTAAGGCAGTTGACTTCATGCGCGCACAAGGAATTGCAGATACTGCATTCTTTGCACCAGAGGCTGAGTTCTATGTCTTTGATCGCGTTCGCTTTAAGACTGATATCAACACTGCTTATCATGAGATTGATTCTTACGAGGGTGCTTGGAATACAGGAATTAAGGAAGACGCCGATGGAACTCCAAACCGTGGATACCGCACGCGTGTTAAGGGCGGATATTTCCCAGTATCACCAACTGATCAATTTGCAGATCTTCGCGATGAAATGGTTATGCAACTAGGCAAGGTCGGTTTACTTGTTGAACGCTCACACCACGAAGTTGGAACTGCAGGCCAAATGGAGATTAACTACCGCTTCACCGATATTTTGCATGCAGGTGATGACATCATGAAGTTCAAATATGTTGTTCGTAACACTGCATGGCAAGGTGGCAAGACTGCAACATTTATGCCAAAGCCACTCTTTGGAGATAACGGTTCAGGTATGCACGTTCACCAATCACTCTGGAAAGATGGCGTTCCATTGTTCTTCGGTGAGGGTTACGGTGATTTGTCAGAGATGGCTCGCCACTACATCGGCGGACTTCTCAAGCACGCACCATCACTTCTTGCATTTACTAACCCAACCGTTAACTCATACCGCCGCTTAGTTCCTGGCTATGAAGCACCAGTAAACCTTGTTTACTCAGCTCGTAACCGTTCGGCTTGTATCCGTATCCCAATTACAGGATCTAATCCAAAGGCTAAGCGCATTGAGTTCCGTTGCCCAGATCCATCATCTAATCCATATCTAGCATTCGCAGCGATGTTAATGGCCGGCCTTGATGGAATCATCAACAAAATCGAACCACCAGCCCCAGTAGATAAAGATCTCTACGAACTATCAGGTGAGGAAGCAGCAGCTATTCCTCAGGTTCCAGGTTCACTTGATGAAGTACTCAATAACTTAGAGCGCGACCACGAGTTCTTGCTTAAGGGTGGAGTATTCACAAAAGACTTAATTGAGACATGGATTGACTTTAAGCGTAAGCAAGAAGTTGATTATGTCCGCTTGCGTCCACATCCAGCTGAGTTCGAACTGTACTTCGATATCTAAAAAGTATTGAATACAAAGCCCGTCAGAAATGGCGGGCTTTGTGCTTTCCCAACTAGTACATTTGAGGCATGTTCCTTGATCTCTTAATAACAATCTTCTTTTTTCTAGTTGGTTTAGAGATCAAGGCAAGTCTGAAAGATATCCGAACGATCGTAGTTCCAGTCGTCGCAGCTTTGGGCGGAATGATCGTGCCTGCACTGTTGTATATATCCCTTAACCCTGGATCTCATGTGTGGGCGAGTGCCATGCCAACCGATATCGCTCTAGCACTCGGTGTCTTGTCTCTACTTGGCAAGCGTGTGGAACCACAGGTAAGGATATTTCTACTGACTCTGGCAATAGCCGATGATCT
>WLKQ01000024.1 GCA_009701185.1 Actinomycetota bacterium
CCAATCATCGTAGAAAGATCCAATGGGTGTCCCTGCTTAATCGCATTGGTGCGTGCAGTGACATCGCCTAAGAATCGATCGTAGATCTTTGTATCGATCAAACCGCGTGAAGGGCAGGTACAGACCTCACCCTGGTTGACGGCAAACATTGTGAAGCCTTCCAACGCCTTGTCATAGAAGGCATCATTTTCGGCCGCTACATCGGCAAAGAAGATATTCGGACTCTTGCCGCCAAGTTCAAGTGTTACGGGAATGATGTTCTCTGATGCGTACTGCATGATTAAGCGACCGGTTGTGGTCTCGCCAGTGAAGGCGATCTTTGCAATACGAGGTGATGATGCAAGTGGCTTTCCAGCCTCCACGCCAAAGCCGTTAACTATGTTGACCACACCATCTGGCAAGAGATCTTTAATGATGTCCATCAAGAACAAGATTGATACTGGTGTTTGTTCGGCTGGTTTTAGTACGACGCAGTTGCCTGCAGCAATTGCTGGAGCAAGCTTCCATACTGCCATCAAGATTGGAAAGTTCCACGGAATGATTTGACCAACAACACCTAAAGGCTCATGGAAATGATATGCGACTGTATCTTGATCAAGTTCGCCAGCTGAACCTTCTTGCGCACGAATAGCTGCAGCAAAATATCTAAAGTGATCTATAGCTAGTGGGATATCCACATAGAGGGCTTCACGGATTGGCTTTCCATTTTCCCACGTTTCGGCAACCGCAATAGCTTCAACATTTGCCTCCATGCGATCAGCAATTTTGTTAAGGATAATTGCGCGCTCTGTTGCAGATGTCTTCCCCCAGGCAGGAGCTGCAGCGTGTGCAGCATCCAAAGCCTTATCAATATCTTTCGCATTTCCACGTGCAACATCGCAGAAAACTTTTCCCGTTACAGGAGTTACGTTTTCAAAGTATTGACCTGAATCTGGCTTTTCATATCGGCCATTTATCCAATGGTCATAACGAGGTAGATACGTAACTTTGCTTCCGGGTTGTCCCGGAGCGATGAAATCAGTCATTATGTCTCCAATTTCAGGCACGCAACGGCGCGTGCATGTTTGGATTGAAAGTAGACCTAGGTCAGAAAACAGACAAGGAAAATCTGAGTCCTACCCCTCAATAAAATCGAGAGTTATGCCATAGCTTTCTTAAGGTTCTCATCAATTGATGACAAGAACTCTTGAGTTGTTTGCCATGGCGCAGTTTTAGAAATGAGCAGTGCCAAATCTTTAGTCATCTTTCCTTGCTCAACAGTTTCGATACATACGCGCTCTAGAGTTTCACAGAATGCTGCGAGTTCAGCGTTGTTATCTAACTTGGCACGGTGAGCTAATCCACGAGTCCACGCAAAAATAGATGCGATTGGATTTGTCGAAGTTGCTTTACCTTGTTGGTGATCACGATAGTGACGAGTCACAGTTCCGTGCGCAGCCTCTGATTCAACAATCTTTCCATCTGGTGTCATTAATACAGATGTCATTAAGCCAAGTGAACCGTAACCCTGAGCAACTGTGTCAGATTGAACATCGCCGTCATAGTTCTTACATGCCCAGACGTATCCACCTTCCATGCGAAGTGACATAGCGACCATGTCATCAATCAAGCGGTGCTCATACCAAATTCCTGCAGCATCAAATGCGGCTTTAAACTCGGCTTGGAAAATCTCTTCAAAGATATCTTTAAAGCGACCGTCGTAGGCTTTCAAAATTGTGTTCTTAGTAGATAGGTAAACTGGGAAGTTACGGTTAAGTCCGTAGTTCAACGATGCTCGTGCAAAGTCACGGATGGATTCATCCATGTTGTACATACCCATGGCAACACCTGATGATGGGAAATCAAAGACGTTGTATTCCACTGGCGCAGAGCCATCTGCTGGAACGAAAGTCATAGTTAACTTGCCTGCACTTGGTACGCGGAAGTCAGTTGCTTTGTACTGATCGCCAAATGCGTGACGGCCAATAACGATTGGCTTAGTCCAGTGTGGAACTAAACGAGGAACATTGCTGATGATGATTGGCTCACGGAAAATTACGCCGCCCAAAATATTACGGACAGTTCCATTCGGAGACTTCCACATCTTCTTAAGGCCAAACTCTTCAACACGGGCTTCATCAGGAGTAATAGTTGCGCACTTGATGCCTACTCCGTGCTTCTGAATTGCATGGGCAGAATCAATGGTTACTTGATCATCGGTCGCATCGCGATTCTCCATGCCAAGGTCGTAATAATCAAGATTCACATCCAGGTAAGGAAGGATCAATGACTCCTTGATGAACTGCCAAATAATGCGAGTCATTTCATCGCCATCAAGCTCGACTACGGTTCCTTCTACTTTGATCTTGGCCATGCGTTGATCTCCTCTTTAGAGTGTTTGGACGTCTGCTTGTTTTGCGCGAACTGCTTCAGCCGCAGCTTTGAGTGCGGAAACTTCTGATTCAGTGAGTGCACTTTCTACAACTTTCTTGATTCCGTTGCGACCAATCTCGGCTTCAACACCAAGATAGACACCTGAAATTCCATACTCGCCATCAACCCATGCACATACCGGCATGACTGCACCAGAGTCTTCAATGACAGCTTTAGCCATTCGCGCAGCTGCAGCAGATGGTGCGTAATACGCAGATCCGGTCTTGAGTAGGGCTACAACTTCTGCGCCACCATTGCGAGTGCGATCAACTAAGTCGTCAATTTCAGATTGTGACAAAAGTTCAGTCAGCGCTTGTCCATTAACAGTGCAACGACTTGGGACTGGAACCATTGTGTCTCCATGTGATCCAAGCGTCAGAGTTTTTACAACGCCAACTTTGACTGCCAACTTCTCGGCAACAAAGTTTGTAAAGCGGGCAGTGTCTAACATTCCAGCCTGACCCATGACACGGTTCTTAGGAAATCCAGTTGCGATTTGTGCGAGTGATGTCATCTCATCTAGCGGATTTGAAACAACGATGATGACTGCATTTGGTGAATGCTTGGCAATATTTTCAGCAACTCCACGAACGATTCCAGCGTTGACTCCAATTAAATCCATGCGGCTCATGCCTGGCTTGCGTGGAAGGCCAGCGGTAATGACAACTACATCGGAATTTGCTGTAGCTTCATAGCCACCACCTTCGGCTGTTGTGGTTGCACCGATAATTTTTGTCTCAAAACCTTCGATTGATCGCGATTGATTCATATCGAGAGCTAAACCTTCGGGCTTGCCTTCGACAATATCTGTCAGTACAACCGTGTCAAAAACATCATATTCAGCTAATCGAAGTGCAGTTGTTGAACCATAAAAGCCTGCACCTACTACTGTTACTTTTCCGCCCATGGCGTACTCCTTTTTGTCTGTTGTGGCACTGCGTAAACTCTACCGTCCGTGAGGAAGTGCAACTGCCAGAGCAAAAAGGGCTATTGCGATAATGAGTGGAAAATAAAAGTCGAATCTACGACGGCTACGCGCTTTGAGCGCTACTCCTGCAGTGCCGGCTGCGATAAAAAGTGACCCACCTCGCACAATTCCACCTATGCCTAAAGCTACGCCAAGAAGTATCGAAATATTACTGAAAATATTCAGCAGCCGATTAGTTAGCTGCATGCATCAACAACGTTCTTGATCAACATAGCGCGGGTCATGGGTCCCACGCCACCTGGCATAGGCGCAACCCATGAAGCAACGTCCATAACTCCGGGATCTACATCACCTAGTAAGCCTTTTTCAGTTCGTGAAATTCCTACGTCGATCACAACCGCACCATTTTTTATCATGTTGGCCTTTAGGAAATGTGCTTGACCGATAGCTGCAACAATAATGTCGGCGTTTTTTGTGTGAGTTAACAAATCTTTAGTACCGGTATGTGTCAATGTTACGGTTGCATTTTCTTGCTTGCGGGTAAGTAATAAACCAAGTGGGCGACCAACGGTTAAACCACGACCGATAACAGTTACTTCTGCGCCTTGTGTGCTTATTCCATAGTGTGTCAAGAGTTCAACAATTCCATGTGGGGTACATGGCAATGGTGCGTCATAGCCTGAGACCAAACGACCTAAGTTCATTGGATGCAATCCGTCGGCATCCTTTGATGGATCAATAGCTTCTAGAACTCTTTGAGTATTGATTCCTTTAGGAAGGGGTAGTTGAACGATGTAACCAGTGCACTCAGGTGATGAATTGAGATCGTTAATAGCCGCCATGACATCGGCTTCAGTTGCATCGGCGGGCAGATCGACACGGATTGAGTTGATTCCGACTTCATGACAGTCACGATGCTTGCCACCAACATATGAGTGTGAACCTGGATCATCGCCAACCAGGACAGTTCCTAGGCCTGGAGTGATGCCGCGAGATTTTAATTCGAGAACCCTTACAGCTAATTCAGATTTAATCGAAGCTGCTAATGCCTTGCCATCTAGGATCTGTGCGCTCATATGGCAATCCTATGCCAGCGCTATGCGTGAGAGAAATGGCGCGTGCCTGTGAAGAACATCGCAATTCCAGCGTTTTGTGCGGCGGCTATGACTTCTTCATCGCGAACGCTGCCACCAGGTTGCACTACAGCGATAACACCGGCGTCGAGCAAGATTTGTAAACCATCTGCAAATGGGAAAAATGCATCGCTCGCGGCGACAGATCCTTGGACTCGATCGCCCGCTCTGTTAACTGCAAGGCGCGCAGAATCGACACGGTTTACTTGTCCCATTCCAATTCCAACTGATGCGCCATTTTTACTTAACAAAATTGCATTGCTCTTTACTGCGCGCACTGATTTCCACGCAAACTCTAAATCCTTCATTACTTCATCACTAACTTTCTCGCCGCAGACCTGAACCCAGGCCGCTGAACTATCTCCAGGTGCATTAATCAAGTCAGTCTCTTGCAGTAACGCTCCCCCTGATACTGGACGCATTTCAAAGCCAGAGTTAGTTGTGACTTTACACTGTAAAATGCGTATCGAAGGTTTCTGAGCTAAGAGCTCTACTGCACCCGCTTCATAACTTGGCGCGATAATAACCTCTGTAAATATTTCAGATAGCTTTTGTGCCATAGCCAGACTCACTTGGCGATTTGCTGCAACTACTCCACCAAAGGCAGAAACAGGATCACACTCATGTGCTTTGCTATGAGCAGTCGCAATATCAGTCGCGATCGCAATCCCGCATGGATTAGCATGCTTGATGATTGCAACACATGGCGGTTCATGATCTAACGCTGCACGCCATGCTGCATCGGCATCGGTGTAGTTATTAAATGACATCTCTTTGCCATGTAACTGCACTGCGCCAACAATTCCTGCTAAACCACCAGAGTAAATTGCTGCACTTTGATGTGGGTTTTCGCCATAGCGCAAAGTGCTATGGCGCTTGTAAATTCGACCAAACCAATCAGGTAACTCTTCACTGGTATCTAGCCATGTTGCTATCGCTAAATCATATTCAGCCGTTGTTCTAAAGACTTCTAAAGCCAATGCTTTGCGCTGTTGGTATGTAAACCCTCCAGCCTTAACTGCTTCAATCAATTCGTCATATTGGGAGGTTTTGCAGACAACTGCAACTGAGTTGTGATTCTTGGCAGCACCACGCAACATAGATGGTCCGCCGATATCAATTTGTTCAATACTTTCAGCGAAATCTGCCCCTGAAGCAATGGTTTCGGCAAATGGATAGAGATTAATAATTACTAAATCAAATGGAGCGATATCTAATTCAGCTATAGCAAGCAGGTGCTTCGGATTACTTTGATCGGCCAGAATTCCAGAGTGCACACGAGGATGCAATGTTTTGACTCGGCCTCCCATAATCTCTGGAAAACCTGTGTACTCACTTACTTCAGTGACCTTAATACCTGCACCAGCTAAGTTCTTAGCAGTTGAACCGGTTGATAGGATTTCGACGCCAGCATCACTAAGAACTTTTCCAATTTCAATTAAGCGAGCTTTGTCATAGACGCTCACCAGTGCCCGTCGAATCAGCTTACGTTCAGACATGTCGCTCCAAAGTTGGAAGAATTAGTGCAATAGTCGCAACAATGAGACCTCGTTCAACTTTCTTAATTCTCTCATGAAGTATTGGCTCGTCATCACCGGCAAGTACGGGAACTTCCATTTGAGTAATGATCGGCCCAGTATCGACACCATCATCTACCCAGTGAACTGTTGTGCCAGTTACTGCAATACCAGCGGCAAGTGCATCTCTCACAGCATGAGGGCCTGGAAAGTTCGGCAATAGCGCGGGATGGATATTTATCGTTGGAAATCTATTGACGAAATCTGGGGGCAGGATGCGCATGAAGCCAGCGCTGACGACTAGATCTGGTTTCTCTGCACCCACTCGCTCAATCATCTGAAGATTCCATTCGTGGCGTGAAGCCCCAACGGCTATGACATCGGTTGCAATACCCTCTGCCTGCGCTTTAACTAAGACGGGTGCTTCAGGGTTATCACTAATAACTGCCAGGATTTCACACTCTAAATCGACTCGTGCATCAAGGATTGCTTGTGCAAGCGTGCCTGAACCCGATGCCAAAACGACTAGGCGATAGGCCATTAACGCTTACCTAAACGTGGAATGTATAGAGCAAGCATGGCGCCAATTATTAACTCTAGGCCAACGCTGAGGGTAAATTTCCAGGGTGAGACGCCAACAGCAGACATTGCCTGTGTTATTAACGCTCCACTTCCTGCATATCCAATAAGGGCGATGATGATGATCGAGGCAAACAAGCTCTGAAAGAGAACTCTTGTATTAAGGGCTACAGTCCAAATTGCCAGCATTGCTCCAGAGAGAATGACGATGACGACTCCGAAAAGTGCAAACTGGAACTTACCCGATGGGAGTGCGCCTAGGAGTGGAAATGCTGGAATTGAAGAGAGATCAAAACTCCATGGTGAAATAATTGAACCCGAACCAACGGCAAAACCTGATCCTGAAAAATATCCTAGTGTTGCTACCAGAGCGTTAGGCAGATACAAAATATTGAGCAAGAGTAAAAGTAAACCTCCCAGAAAGCCTGGCTCAAGAACTGTCGTTAAATTTTTTACTGTACTTATGTGGGTAAAGATGGTGAGTCCCAAGATTAGTGATGAGATTCCAAGTAAAAATGCAATAATTCTAGAACTATAGAGAAGTGCTTGACCAAAAATGAGGCGACGCCCTACGGTAGCGGCACTAACAAGAGTTATTGGTAAAAAATAGAGTGGGACAAAGTACCAAACGGGCTTTACTGAATTAGTGGATGATAAGAATGCAAAAATCCCACCAATTGCGCTATAAATAACGGCAAACATTGTCCGAGCTAGTGGAATAAGTGATGAATCATTATCAAGACGATCAATGGTTCGTGCAATTCCATTACGTATAGCTAGTACTGGAAAAACTAAAGCACCCAGTGGTAAGTAAGATAGATAACCCTCAGCATTGATTGGCGGAAGTGCGAGCGAAAATGGCAGTTGATGCGCCGATAGCCAAATCCATAACGCTGCCCGAAGTGGATCTCCGGTATTTCCCGTGGCACTGCCTGCGGTTGCCCATGCAAGAAGTGCAATGAATGACGTGGGTAAAAGCAGTAGAGCAATACTGCGCATCGCTTGGGTCAGTGTGACCCCAAGTACGCGCCCGAACATTTCGTTTAACGACCTAAAATATCGCGCAGAAGTTGCGCGGTTTCACTTGGGGTTTGGCCAACTTTTACTCCAGCTGCTTCAAGTGCATCTTTCTTTCCTTGTGCAGTACCTGAAGAGCCCGAAACAATTGCCCCTGCGTGGCCCATTGTCTTACCTTCGGGTGCGGTAAATCCTGCTACGTAACCAACCACTGGCTTAGTCACGTAGTCGGCGATGAAAGCAGCTGCGCGCTCTTCTGCATCGCCACCAATTTCACCAATCATTACAATTGCAGTTGTTTCAGGATCATCTTGAAAAGCTCTCAAGCAATCAATGTGCGTTGTTCCAATAACAGGATCGCCACCAATACCAACAGCTGTGCTAAAACCAATATCGCGTAGTTCATACATCATCTGGTAAGTAAGTGTTCCTGATTTTGATACTAAACCAATTGGCCCGGCACCTGTGATGTCGGCCGGAATGATTCCAATATTTGATTTTCCTGGGCTAATTAACCCTGGGCAGTTTGGCCCAATGATGCGCGTTGTTCCTTTGCTTACTGAATATGCATAGAAACTTGCTGAGTCATGAACTGGAATTCCTTCGGTGATAACTACGACTAATGGCATTGCAGCATCAATCGCATCGATAACTGCAGCTTTTGCAAACTTAGGTGGAACGAAAACAACAGATGCGTCGGCACCCGTTGCTGACATTGCTTCGGCAACAGTGTTAAAGACGGGAAGCTGGTGACCATCAATATCAAGGATTTGTCCGCCCTTGCCAGGAGTTACTCCCCCAACGATTTTTGTTCCTGATGCCAGCATGCGGCGAGTGTGTTTAGTGCCTTCAGAGCCGGTCATGCCTTGAACGATGACCTTAGAGTTTTCATTAAGGAAGATAGACATTACTTTGCCGCCAATTCTGCAGCTCTGTTAGCTGCTCCATCCATCGTGTCGGCTTGTTCGATGAGCGGGTGTGCCGCCTTAGCCAAAATAGCCCGTCCTTCAACGACATTGTTGCCATCTAAGCGAACAACAATCGGCTTAGTTGCCTTATCACCTAATAGCTCTAGAGCTTGAACGATTCCATCTGCAACGGCATCGCATGCTGTAATTCCACCAAAGACATTAACGAACACGCTCTTTACATCCTTATCGCCAAGAATAATTGATAGGCCATCGGCCATAATTTGTGCTGATGCTCCGCCACCAATATCTAAAAAGTTAGCTGGGCGAACTCCACCATGCTTTGTGCCCGCATAGGCAACTACATCAAGGGTGCTCATCACAAGACCTGCGCCATTGCCAATGATTCCAACTTGGCCATCCAACTTTACATAGTTTAAGTTCTTAGCTTTGGCCGCAGCTTCTAATGCATTTGTTGCCGCATGATCCACCAAGGCTTCATGATCAGGTTGGCGAAACTCTGCATTGTCATCAAGAGTAATTTTCCCATCGAGAGCAATTACTTTTCCATCTTTAGTCTTAACCAATGGATTGACTTCAACTAATGTGGCATCTTCAGATTGGAAAACTTCCCAGAGTTTCAAAAGGACATCAGCAACTTGATCGGCAACATCTAATGGAAAATTAGCCGCAGCCACGATTTCTTTTGCTTTTGCCAAACTAATTCCATCAACTGCAGAGACCGGAATCTTTGCTAGTTTTTCAGGTGCAGTATGTGCAACTTCTTCAATATCCATTCCACCCGAAACCGAAGCCATTACTAAAAATGTTCTATTAGATCTATCAAGCAAAATCGCTAAGTAGTACTCAGCTTCAATGGGTGCAGCAGCTGCAATCATCACAGTGCGAACTTCGTGGCCTTTAATATCCATTCCCAGAATTGCCGAGGCTTTTTCGCGGGCATCAGTAGGATTCTCGGCCAGCTTTACGCCGCCCGCCTTTCCACGTCCACCAACTTTTACTTGCGCCTTCACGACGACCTTGCCACCGATTTCTCTGGCTGCAGCTTCGGCCTCATCGGCCGTTGTTGCAATTGCAGCGGCTAGAACTGGAACGCCATGCTTGTCGAATAAGTCACGGGCTTGATATTCAAAGAGATCCACTGGTGCTCCGTATCGTGTTGAGGGGCTAATCCTAGAGCTTCTCAACGGGGGCATAACGCAGCAGCAATCGCTTCTCGCCATACTGCCCAAATTTTATTGTCGCCTCTGCCTTATCGCCTTCGCCGGCCACCGAAACAACCGTGCCTAAACCAAATGTGTCATGTGACACACGCTCTCCAATACTGAGTTCAATTGAAGAAATCTTCTTACCGGTAGCCCTTGGGGGTGGCGCTGTAGCAACACGAGAACGTTTTATAGAGGACGGTGAGAGCGAGGCCGAGGTGTGATTGCGCCACTCAATGACATCTTCTGGAATCTCATCTAGGAAGCGTGATGGTGGATTGTAATTTGGTGCACCCCACGTCGAACGATATTCCGCGCGTGATAGATATAAGCGTTTACGTGCGCGAGTTAAACCAACATATGCAAGTCTGCGCTCTTCTTCAATCTCATCTTTTTCGCCGAGAGTTCGAGAATGCGGGAAAATTCCATCTTCCATGCCCGTTAAAAATACTGTCGGGAACTCAAGACCCTTCGCGGTATGAAGAGTCATCATTGTGACGACACCACCATGATCTTCACCTTCTGGAATTTCATCAGCATCTGCAACGAGTGAAACTTTCTCTAGAAAGCCTGAGAGTGAAATCTCTTCATCTTCGACGAGTTCATCAAACTCTCGTTCTTCATACTCGATTGAAACGGCAACAAGTTCTTTAAGGTTTTCAACTCGAACCTCATCTTGTGGATCAGTGCTATCTACTAACTCATTTAGTAACCCCGACTGCTCCAGTGCGGCTTCGACAATAACTGATGGCCGAGTTTTAGCTTCAACTAAGACATTGAGTGCACTTATCATTGAGGTGAAATCATTTATTGCTTGTGCGGCTCGAGACGATAAGGCTTCAATCTGTGAAGCCTGAAGTAGGCCCTGCCAAAAAGAAACTCCACGCAGACGTGCAAATTCATCTACATAATCAAGTGTTGTGTCACCAATACCCCGCTTTGGAACGTTGATGATTCGTCGCAGCGAGATTTCATCTTCTAGATTTGTAAGCACGCGTAAGTAAGCTAGTAAATCCTTGACTTCACGGCGCTCATAGAATCGCAGTCCACCAACGACTTTATAAGGCAGCGCATTTCGCATGAAGACTTCTTCAAAGACACGAGATTGCGCATTTGTCCGATAGAAAATAGCCGTATCGCCAGGATTTGAATGTGAATCTTTTTGAAGTTGTCGAATCTCGTCAGCAACAAAGTTAGCTTCATCGTGCTCGCTCTCTGCGACGTAACCAGTGAGGAGTGCCCCAGAACCCGAATCAGTCCAGAGGTTTTTCTCTTTGCGACTCTCATTCTTTGTAATCACTGCATTAGCTGCGTTAAGAATGTTCTGAGTTGAACGGTAGTTCTGCTCCAAAAGCACCGTAGTTGCATTGGGGTAATCCAGTTCAAACTGCATGATATTGCGAATTGTGGCACCCCGAAAGCCATAAATTGATTGATCAGCATCGCCAACCACGCATAGCTCTGCCGGCGGCAAGCCTTCACTGTCGCTACCCACTAACTCTTTTACAAGTATGTACTGAGCATGATTTGTATCTTGATATTCATCGACTAAAACATGGCGAAAGCGAGATCTAAAGCGAGCCTTTGCCTCTGGATATCTCTGCAAAACTTCGACAGTCTTAGAAATGAGATCATCAAAATCCATCGCATTGGCACGTTTCAACCGTGATTGATAGACACCATAAACATCGGCTACGACTTGTTCAAATTGATTGCTCGAAGTATTTAAATAATCTAGAGGCCCTAAGAGTTCGTTTTTGGCATTTGAAATCATGGCCTGAAATTGGCGTGCTGGATAACGCTTTGAATCTAAGTTGAGCTCTTTAGCAACGATAGTAATGAGGCGCAAAGAATCAGCCGAGTCATAGATAGAGAATGAGTTGCTATAACCCATACGCATAGCTTCTTGGCGCAAGATACGTAGACATGCCGAGTGGAACGTGGATACCCACATTGATTGAGCAACGGGACCAACTAATTCTCCAACTCGCTCCTTCATTTCTCCGGCTGCTTTATTTGTAAATGTAATTGCCAGAATTTGATAAGGAGCTACGTTTCTGTGTGACATTAAATATGCAATTCGCCGTGTTAACACTCGGGTCTTGCCCGAACCTGCACCTGCAACTACTAATAACGGTCCACCTGCATGAGTAACTGCGATGCTCTGCGCAGGATTTAGTCCCGTAAGCAAAGTTTCATTACTCATCATGGCCTTAAGTCTATTAGGCTAAGGTGATGGAACCGATCGCCGATAGTGAGATCAAACGAGTTTTGGTCATAAGTGCCCACCCAGATGACTCTGATTTTGGAGCGTCGGGAACCATTGCCCAATGGGTTAAAAAGGGCATTGAGGTCGCATATGTTTTTTGTACAAATGGCGATCAAGGTGGCGAAGAGTCAGGATTTACAAAAGAGGAGATGCCTGCAATTCGCCAACGCGAACAACGTGCCGCGGGCGCAGCAATAGGTGTTACCGATATAACTTTCCTCAACTATGTAGATGGGCATTTAGAGCCCACTCTTGCGTTGCGTAAAGATTTAGTGCGACAGATGCGTATTTCAAAGCCAGATCGCTTGGTATGTCAAAGCCCAGAACGTAACTGGGATCGAATTGGCGCAAGTCATCCAGATCATTTAGCCGCTGGTGAAGCATCGATACAAGCGGTTTACCCCGATGCGCGCAATCCCTTTGCTTTCACTGATTTATTAGATGTTGAGGGCTTGGCACCCTGGCGTGTAAAAGAAGTGTGGGTGAGCTCATTTGCACACCCAGATCACTTTGTAGACATCACTGATACTTTTGAATTAAAGATGAAAGCCCTTCACGCACATGCGTCACAGACTTCTCATAATCCTGAGTTAGAAAATATGGTACGCGAGTGGGGTCAACGAAATGCAGCAGCCGCAGGCTTTGCAGAGGGTCGAATCGCTGAGGCTTTTAAAATCGTTAATACAAATTAATTAACGAAGTGTTACTGATTTAATCTCAACGTTTTGAATTGGATATCCATCTGATGCGTAGTACGCCTTGCCATCACTCTGATTAACTGTATAGGAACCGACTTCAGAAAGCTTGACTAAGAAATCAATTCCTGAAGTAATCTTTCCCCAAATGGTGTAATTGGGCGGGAGTTGTGTGTCCTTGTAAACCAAGAAGAACTGACTTCCATTTGTTCCAGGACCTGAGTTAGCCATAGCTACAGTTCCGGCCGGATAGTTAGCTGCTTTATTAGCGGGAAGATTCTCGTCTTTATAGCCCTTCCAGCCGATTGGCGAACCTGAACCAGCGGCCGTTGGATCTCCACACTGCAAAACATATAGACCATCTGTTGTGAGGCGGTGACATAAAGAAGCATTAAAATACTTTGCCTTAGCTAAAGCAGTAATTTTTGTAACTGTCATTGGTGCTTGCTTTGTAAGCAGTGAAATCACGATTGAGCCACAGTTAGTGACGATAGTCATTGTCTTAGGCAGGTTTTTATTAACGGCCATAGGTTCGGTGACTTTGATTGGCGTATGACTCTTAGCGGTTACCGCAGCACAACCCGGCACAGTAGTTGGTCGTTGCGCAGAATGTGCTAAAGGCGACATAAGGGTTGCGACTAAAACTAAACTCACAAGAGTTGGGGCAGTTATCTTCTTCAGCATTGTTCTATTCCCATTCGATCGTGCCTGGCGGTTTGCTAGTTACATCTAACACGACTCGGTTGACTTCGCGCACCTCGTTGGTAATACGCGTCGAAATCTTCTCAAGAACTTCATAGGGAACTCTCGACCAATCCGCAGTCATGGCATCTTCGCTAGATACCGGGCGCAAAACAATTGGGTGTCCGTACGTACGGCCATCGCCCTGCACACCCACTGATCGCACCTCGGCCAGCAGTACAACTGGGCACTGCCAGATATCTCGGTCTAGACCGGCGGCTTTTAGTTCAAAGCGTGCGATGGCATCGGCTTCACGCAGTAAATCTAAACGTGCTTGAGTAACTTCGCCCACGATTCGGATTCCAAGGCCTGGACCTGGAAAAGGCTGGCGCCAAATAATCTCTTCAGGAAGTCCGAGCTCAAGACCAACTAAGCGAACCTCATCTTTAAACAAGGTGCGTAGTGGTTCAATCAATGAGAACTTTAAATCATCGGGCAGGCCACCTACGTTGTGATGAGATTTAATATTGGCAGTACCTGTTCCCCCGCCAGATTCAACTACGTCGGGATAAAGCGTTCCTTGCACTAAGAATTCAACTTCGCCACCGGATGCGATATCGCGTGCTGCTTTTTCAAAGGCTCGGATAAATTCACGACCAATAATCTTTCGCTTTTCTTCAGGATCAGTTACGCCTTTAAGAGATGTAAGAAAAACCTCTTTAGCATCGATGACAACTAAGTTAACGCCAGTTGATGCAACAAAGTCACGCTCTACTTGTTCAGCCTCGCCTTTTCGTAAGAGCCCATGATCTACAAAAACACATGTTAATTGAGTACCTACTGCGCGTTGAATGATCGCTGCCGCAACCGCTGAATCAACTCCACCAGATAGGCCACATATCACTCGCTTATCGCCAATGATCGTTTTAGCTTTTGCAATTTCGGTCTCAGCAATATTGGCCGTAGTCCATGTTGCATCACACTGAGCTATATTGACTAACCAGTGTTGCAGAATCGCTTGACCATGCTCGGAGTGCAAGACTTCAGGGTGGAACTGCACACCAGCTAATAACCCAGTTTCATTTTCAAAGGCGGCGATTGGCGTATCTACAGTAGTTGCACCAATGGTAAAACCAGATGGCGCAGTAGTAACGGCATCGCCATGAGACATCCATACGCTTTGTTGAGTAGGCAGTGATGTGAAAATCTTTGATGCCGCATTTATCTTAATCTCAGTTCGCCCAAACTCAGACTTACCTGTTTGGCTTACAACACCACCTAGGGCTGCAGCCATTACTTGGAATCCATAACAGATTCCAAAAGTCGGAATACCTAAATCTAGTATTGAGCGATCTAAGGTTGGAGCGTTGTCGGCATACACGCTCGATGGCCCGCCAGAGAGGATAATTGCTGCAGGGTTTTTAGCCTTGATCTCTGCTGCCGTAATGGTTGATGGAACAATTTCAGAGTAGACATGTGCCTCACGAACCCGACGTGCAATTAACTGGGCATACTGTGCACCAAAATCGACTACAAGTACGCCGTGAGAATTAGGCACGGTGAATAAGAACCTCTACGCGCTGGAACTCTTTCACATCTGAATATCCGCAGGTAGCCATTGCGCGACGCAGGGCACCAAAGAGATTCATGGAGCCATCCGATGTATGTGATGGACCAAGCAAAATCTCTTCTAAACTTCCAACGGTGCCGACAGCTACGCGCTCTCCACGTGGCAAAACTTGGTGATGAGCTTCAGAACCCCAGTGCCAACCAAGTCCTGGTGCCTCAACTGCTTTTGCAAGAGGTGAACCCATCATGACCGCATCAGCGCCACACGCAATTGCCTTTGCGATATCGCCGCTTCGGCCAACTGCACCGTCGGCAATAACGTGAACATAACGTCCACCGGATTCATCTAAGTATTCGCGACGGGCCGATGCAACTTCGGCAACAGCCGATGCCATAGGAACTTCAATACCTAAGACTTTGCGCGTTGTATGTGTTGCGCCGCCACCGAAACCGACTAAGACTCCTGCTGCACCTGCGCGCATTAAGTGAAGCGCAGCAGTTGCAGTTGCTACTCCACCAACAATAACTGGAACGTCAAGTTCGTAAATAAACTTCTTTAAGTTCAAGGCCTCAGTCTCTGCGGCAACGTGTTCGGCACTCACTGTTGTTCCGCGAATAACAAAAATATCCACGCCAGCATCGATAACGGCTTTATGCAACTGCGCGGTGCGTGCAGGTGATAGCGAAGCTGCAACAGTTACGCCAGCTTCACGAATTTGTTGGATGCGCTCTTTAATAAGCTCGGGTCTGATGGGTGCGTTATAAATCTCTTGCATTCGTTTAGTTGCATGCTTATCGGGCATCGATGCGATTTCACCTAATGGAATACGTGGATCTTCATATCGAGTCCACAAACCTTCAAGATTTAATACGCCAACGCCACCTAAGCGACCAATTTCAATGGCAGTCTGTGGCGAAACAACTGAGTCCATAGGCGCGGCCAACATGGGTAAATCAAACTTGTAGGCATCGATCTGCCATGAGGTTGAAACCTCCTCAGGATCGCGAGTACGGCGGCTTGGCACAATTGCAATATCATCAAAGGAATAAGCAGTTCTGGCACGTTTTCCAGGTGCAATCTCAATCTCGCTCATGTGCGGCCCCTCTGTTGGTAGTTAGGTGCATCGGCAACATGGGCGACGTCATGTGGGTGACTTTCCTGCAAGCCGGCAGCAGTAATTTGAATCAAGCGACCTTCACGACGAAGGGTTTGAATATCAGGTGCACCCGCATATCCCATTCCAGAACGTAGGCCACCAACTAATTGATGTACAACATCCTCAACGCTTCCACGGAAAATAACCTTACCTTCGATACCTTCGGGAACAAGTTTGTCCTCAGATAAAACATCGTCCTGCATATAGCGATCTTTGGAATATGATTTTTGTTCACCGCGAGATTGCATCGCACCCAATGAACCCATGCCGCGATAGGCCTTAAATTTAACGCCCTTAATTTCTACAAGCTCACCTGGCGACTCTTGGCACCCTGCAAGTAAAGATCCCAGCATTACTGAGTTTGCCCCAGCGACTATTGCTTTAACTATGTCTCCTGAGTATTGAAGTCCACCATCGGCAATTAATGGAATGCCGGCTTTATTACATGCTTTCGCCGCTTCCATGATTGCAGTAATTTGTGGAACACCTACACCGGCAACGATTCGAGTGGTACAAATTGAACCTGGACCAACACCAACTTTGACCGCATCGGCACCAGCGTTGATTAAGG
Organism: Actinomycetota bacterium; assembly: GCA_009701185.1. Classification (GTDB taxonomy): domain Bacteria; phylum Actinomycetota; class Actinomycetes; order Nanopelagicales; family Nanopelagicaceae; genus Planktophila. The sequence goes on from WLKQ01000024.1 coordinate 16,663, forward strand.
CTTGCGCACCTGCACGTGTTGCAACATTGCCACCAATAATTTCGGTGGTTGGAGAAAACTTTTTAATTCGCTCGATAGCATCTAGTACTGCACGATGGTGACCATGGGCCGTATCGACAACAACAACGTCCACTCCGGCTTCAATGAGTGCTTGCGCACGCGCAAAACCATCATCGCCAACACCAACGGCCGCCCCTGCTAGACCAACATTCTTAACTAGCTTTACGTGGGTAACTTGATCGGCGATTGGAAGGTTGCGGTGAATAATGCCAATTCCGCCAGCTTTAGCCATAGCAATTGCCATGGCCGATTCGGTGACGGTATCCATGGCCGATGAAACAAGTGGAATTGCCAGTGTTATGTTTCGAGTGAGTTGTGCAGATGTATCTACTTCAGAGGGAACAACTTCGGAAGCATCGGGCAACAGTAGGACATCGTCATAGGTAAGCCCGAGCATTGCTATCTTGTCGCTATCGCTCACCGTGGCCCCCTTTCGTAAGATGGGCAGTCTATCGGGGCTTTTACAGCCCTACTGCACGCTCAATTTCAAGGCAGGCCTGCGATAAATCCTCTACAACTGCTACGCCAGCGCACTCTTCACGGTTCCACCCAGGTCCACCAATCACGATGCGTGGCGATGGCCGAACTGCAGGTAGTTCTCGGAAGAAGTCAGGATCGGCATTCTTCGGTAACTGTGCCCAAAGAAAGACAGCTGGTGGCGCGGTGCGCTTTACCATCGCAGAGATTGCATCAAAGGGAGTTCGAGCGCCTAGGAAATGGCTTTCAATTCTTCGCTCTGCTAAAGCCGCCGCTAATGCATGCAAAGCAAGACAGTGCAGCTCCTCACCAATTGAAGCTAATAAGACGGGACTTGCATTTACTGGCTTCATCTTTGTGTTGAGCGGTTCGCGCAAAATGCGTATGAGCGTCTCAGTCAATAGATGTTCGACATCAACGCCTTTACCGGTATCTTCCCAATCCTTACCAACCAGAAAGAGCAGTGGTGCAATCACGTGCGACCATGTTGAAATAACACCATTTTTACTTAGGTATCGGCGCAGTTCACTCTCGAGAAAAACCATGTCTAATTTCTTAGCAGACCTATGCAGTATAGAAACCAACTCCACTGCATCGTAAATTTCATGTGTACTCACCACAGTCTCAACTAAACCTTCAAAACTCTTAGCGGTCTGAGCAGCATCAAAGGCTGAGACCCCACTTATGATAAGTCGGCGCATCACCATTAACTTGGCGAGATCTAAAGGAGAGTATTTTCGATGATTACCAACTTCGTGCTGTGAAGGTCCTAAGCCATA
>WLKQ01000025.1 GCA_009701185.1 Actinomycetota bacterium
CCAGGCTGAGCCAGACCAACAAGGGCGTTCAAATTTGCGCCATCCACATAAACCTGGCCACCCGCATCATGGATTAACCCACAAATATCAGAGACTGCCGTTTCGAAAACTCCATGCGTCGATGGATAAGTGATCATTAAAGCCGCTAGCGCCCTGCCATGTTCGGTGATCTTTACCTTGATGTCATCGATTGAAACATTTCCGTTGTCATCGCAGTTCACGACTACAACTTTCATGCCGGCCATTACAGCTGAGGCAGCGTTAGTTCCATGGGCACTAGATGGGATAAGGCAGATATTTCGATCGTGGTCACCACGAGAATCATGGAAATTTCTGATCGCCAGCAATCCAGCGAACTCCCCCTGACTACCGGCGTTAGGTTGCAGTGAGACTGCATCATAACCAGTGATGGCAATTAACCAATCTGATAACTGCGCAATCAACTTACGAGATCCCACCGTTTGTTCACTAGGTGCAAATGGATGCAATGCAGAAAACTCTGGCCACGTTACTGCCTCCATCTCGGTGACGGCATTCAATTTCATTGTGCATGAACCAAGCGGAATCATTGTGCGATCCAGAGCTAAGTCCTTATCGGCTAAGTTGCGCAGATAACGCATCATGCCGGTTTCGCTGTGATTGGTATTAAAAACTGGGTGGGTTAAGTATTTGCTAGTACGCAAGAAAGCAGCAGGTATCTCCTGTCCTACTGCATCTTTCACACCCAAAATTGTGAGCACTTGGGCAAATATTTCCTCAGTAGTCTCTTCATCAAAGGAGATTCGCAGCTCAGTGTCGCTTACTTTACGGAAATTGATTCCAGATGCAATTGCCTTATTGTGAATGAGCTCGGCATTAGCAACAACAATATGTACCGTATCGAAAATAACGTCCGTACGATTATTTGTTGCAGCCTGAAGGCGCGCAGCAAAGCCTTGAACCTTTTTCGCAATATGCGCAAGACCTGCTGGTCCGTGCCACATGGCATAAAAAGCACTCATGTTCGCCAAGAGAACTTGGGCTGTACAAATATTCGACGTTGCCTTATCTCGTCGAATGTGTTGCTCGCGAGTTTGCAGAGCTAAACGAAATGCGGGCTTTCCATTGGCATCGATACTTTGACCTACTAATCGTCCAGGCATCGATCGCTCAAGCCCATTACGCACAGCTAAGAAGCCGGCATGAGGGCCACCAAATCCCATAGGAACACCAAATCGCTGAGAAGTACCTACAGCGATATCAGCTCCCCACTCCCCTGGTGCTTTCAATAGTGTTAATGCCAATAAATCAGTTGCAGCGATTACAAAAGCATCACGTGAATGCGCGTATTCTGCAAAACTTGAATAATCAATAACAGTTCCAGTTGTATCTGGGTATTGCAATAATGCGCCAAAGAATTCACCGTCATAGCCATCTCGCACAATGTGCCCTGAATCAACCTCAACGACTGTGATACCAAGTGGCTTTGCACGAGTGAGAACGACTGCCTTGGTCTGAGGATGAACATGCTCTTCCATTAAAAAGACTGCGTCATCACTTAACTTTGATGCCCGTCGTGCCAGTGTCATGGCCTCTGCTGCTGCAGTGCTCTCATCCAACATTGACGCGTTAGAAATATCTAGCGCCGTAAGTTCGCACACCATTGTTTGAAAAGCAAAGAGAGCTTCTAATCTACCTTGTGAAATTTCAGGCTGATAAGGCGTATATGCGGTGTACCACGCTGGATTTTCTAAAACATTTCTTTTAATTACCGGTGGAACAATCGTTCCGTAATATCCGGTTCCAATAAGAGAACGAAAAACTTTGTTTTCTGATGCAATCTCGCGAAGCTCTGCAATAACTTCAACTTCTGTTTTAGCGCTATCTAAGGCTTTTTCTATAACACCATTAATTGCAATATTCGATGGAACTACATCGCGAATAAATGAATCAAGATCTACGTACCCAAGCGCATCCAACATCGCTACTTCATCGCTAGATGTTGGTCCAATGTGCCTGCGGGAGAATGATTCATAGTCGGTCATGGAGACAGACTATTGTGAATTAGGCGCCTTTACTCCTGCGACGAAGCGAAAGCTCATCGTTATCTGTACCACTAACAATCGTGCCGTTAATTTCACCCTGCAAGAGAAGAAGTGAACCCTCAACCTCATGCCAAACTTTACCCACTGCAATTCCGAAGACTCCCTGGCCTCCGGCTAAGAGATCGATAATCTCATCCGAGCTGGTGCACTCATAGATGGATGCTCCATCACTCATGAGCGTTACTCGCTCTAAATCCGTAACTCCCCTATCGCGCAAATGATCAACGGCAGTTCGAATATTCTGTAGCGAAACTCCAGCATCCAATAAGCGTTTAACTATCTTTAAAACCAAGATGTCGCGAAATCCATAGAGTCGTTGTGTTCCCGAGCCACTTGCTGTGCGAACGCTTGGCTCAACTAAAAAGGTACGTGCCCAATAATCCAACTGACGATAGGTAATTCCAGCGGCCGAGCATGCTGTTGCGCCACGGTAGCCGATCTCAGTTTCTTGGGAAGTCACGTCAAGCTCGATTCTCTTGGGGAGTGCCTTAAATCTAAGGCAGGTACACAGCAGATTCAATGACCGACACGGTCCAAACCTCTAGTAGAGATTGAGGGTTTCGAGACTATCCGGCAAAATCCTCCGGGTTAATCTCATCCAAAAACGCTCTAAATCGCTCAACTTCTTGATTTTCTTCTCCGCCCTCATTGGGGATGGCTATGCCAGCCTCATCAAGGAGGTCAGGAGTGGCCAAGATATTGCTATGGGTGCGAAGGGCTAGAGCAATAGCATCTGACGGGCGTGAAGAGATAGTCACCACTACCCCGGCGCTGGTCCGAAGGTTTAGTTCTGCAAAAAATATTCCATTCTCGATCTTGGTCATATGCACCGAGGTCAGTACGGCATCTAAACCCTCTATGACATCTGCCAATAAATCATGCGTCATCGGCCGAGCCGGTTGTACGCCTTGCTGAACAAAGGCGATCGCCGTTGCCTCTGAGGCTCCAACCCAGATGGGTAGAAAACGAAGCCCGTCACTCTCTTTAAGTAAAACGATTGGCTGGTTCGAGGGCATCTCTACCCGAACACCTACAACCTCCATGGCGATGTTCATGGGAGTTAGGAGCGAAGGCGATGCAGCCCACCGCGAACAAGTGCGGCGTGAAGACGAATTGAAAGTGATGCAATTTCCTTTTGAACCTCTTGTGCACGGGCTTTGGATTCTGAAGATTTTTGGCGAGTCAGCGGTGTGATGACTTGCTCGATCAAACCGATTTCGCGATCTGCCGCTGACTTAAAGGAGCGCAGGTGGCGGGCTTCAATTCCAAAACTGGCCATCTCAGTAACAGCCTTTGCGATTGCCAGGGCATCTCCATCAAAGTGGCGTCCACGAGATGCAATTAATCCATAGCCCTCGAGTTCAACTAATTGAGCCTCAGTTAACCCGCTGTGCTTGATGAGCTCTTCACGCGATAGGCGCATTTCACTTACTTCGCCAAAGCTTTGAGGTGCCATCTCCCCATCGATGGTTGCCAATGACATTGGTGGGCGTGGAGTTGAAACGCCAGCAGTTTGTGATGGGGCAAGTCCACGATCCATTGCATCCAAATTATCTTTAATTACCTTCAGTGGAAGGTACTGATCACGTTGTGCCAATAGAACATAACGAAGACGCTCTAAATCAGAACTGGTGAATTTTCTATAGCCCGAAGGCGTGCGCTGCGGATCGATAAGTCCTTCTGATTCTAAGAATCGAATCTTCGAAATAGTGATATCTGGAAAATCACTTCGTAGTCGATTGAGAACTTCACCGATGCTTAAATAAGCGCGAGCTGGAACGGCCATTTGCTTCTCCCCTAATTCCCTATAGATAACATTAAAATTTTATTTCTTACTACCAACAACAAAAAGTAAATGAAACTTGCCAATCTGTAATTCATCGCCGTGCTTAAGCACCTCTTGTGTAATCGAAACGCTATTTACGTAGGTGCCATTTAGTGAACCTGCATCGCGAATAAGAAATCCCTGTTCACTTTTTTCCACTGTGGCATGTTTGCGAGAAACAGTGACATCATCTAGAAAGATTGAACTACTGGAGGATCGCCCAATCGATGCACTATCGGTGATGAGAAACCTCGCGCCTTTATTACTACCTGTACTAATCAGAACCATTGCTGATTCCCCATTGGCTGCAATTACTTGTCGAATAACTTCCCTATCCGATTGCGCTAAAGAGGCTAGGTGCTCCTCAAGCAAACCAGGTGTGGAGATGACTGATTCATGTGTCGAGAGGTGAAGAGTGCTTGTGAGCTCGTTCTTTGACTCCATGGACCCTCCTTCACCGTCAACCTGAGGATGACACTAAAGGGGTGAGAGAGTTTGGTCAAGCCGTCAGTGCGGCGTATTCGCTGTGGTTGAGGAGATCTGATGGTGCAGCCGACACCTCAATAATGGCTAGCCAGCCAGCTCCATATGGATCGGAGTTGATTGATTCAGGAGAATTTGATAAGGCGTCATTAATTGATGTGACCACTCCAGTGACCGGTGCAAAGATCTCTGAAACGCTTTTGGTCGACTCAACTTCCCCACACACCGAACCCGCAACTACATGTTGACCTACCGATGGCAGTTGCACATAGACGATGTCTCCCAGTGCACTTTGTGCAAAATCAGTAATCCCCATCGTGTAAAGGTTTCCGACGATAGAAACCCATTCGTGTTCTTTTGTGTAGTGCAAAGCCTCAGGAGTTAATGACACGTGCGCCTCTTATCTGCGAATTCGCTTCGCGTGAATAACCTATACCTGTCGCAATGTAGAGGGCAATCCCCCATATGGCAAAAGCCCATCCAATAACGAAAGCCAATGTTCCAAGAACACTTTGGCTATGGGCAAGAAGTAAGAACGGAAAGGCGTAGAGCAAATTAAAAGTTGCAGCCTTTCCAAGATAATTCACCTGCAACGGAGGACGACCTGCGCGCTTTAATTGAATCGTTAGGACTCCAAGGATGAGGTCTCGTGCAATTAAAACGATGATGATCCACGCTGGGACGATGTCGCGGATGAGGAAAACTATCAGCGTTGCGACTATATAAAGTCGGTCAATTGCAGGGTCGGCTAACTCACCAAAGCGAGACGTCTGATTCCATCGTCTGGCCAGTTTTCCATCGAAGTAATCCGTAGCCCCGCCCACTGCTAAAACCGCTATAGCCCAACCATCGGCATGAAGCTTTAAGGTCAAGTAGATAAATAGAGGGATTCCCAGAAAACGTAAAAAAGTAAGAGCATTTGGGATAGTCAGCAGCGAGCGGTCCATCTCTAATCCCGTTCTTTGACCCGGATCGCTACCTGGACTGGAGTTCCTGGGAAGGAGAACTCTTCGCGCAAACGGCGCTCGATAAAGCGTCGATACGAGGCCTCGATCCACCCACTTGAGAACACAACAAACTTGGGAGGGGCGATTCCAGCCTGAGTGGCGTAATAGATCTTTGGTTGTTTTCCCCCACGCACTGGTGGCGGAGTCGCACCAATCAGAGCACCTAAGAAAGAGTTCAACTTTGCAGTTGGTACTCGCTTTTCCCAACTCGCTAACGAGGTCCGTAAAGCAGGTGCCAAACGATCGCGGTGCCAACCAGTTTTTGCTGCAACATTGACGCGTTGTGCCCACTCCACTTGGTCAAGGTGGCGATCAATCTCTCGATCTAATTGATCTCTGCGATCTTCATCGACTAAATCCCATTTATTCATCACGATGACCATAGCTTTGCCGGCCTCTTCTACCATCGTAATAACACGCAAATCCTGTTCTGTGATTGGTTCAGATGCATCCAAAACTACAACTGCAATCTCACATCGCTCTAACGCACTTTGTGTTCGCAGTGATGCGTAGTAATCAGTACCCGATGCTTGGTTCGCTCGCTTTTTTAAACCAGCAGTGTCGATAAATCTCCAGATCGACCCACCGAATTCAATCAGCTCATCGACTGGATCTCGAGTAGTTCCGGCAACGTCATCAACTATTGAACGGTTCTCCCCTGCTAAGGCATTCAGAAGTGACGACTTACCAACATTGGGACGACCGATGAGTGCGACTTTGCGATACCCATCTTGAGTTTGCGCTCCACCAACCTCTGGAAGTTCGCTAACAATATGATCGAGTAAATCTCCGCTGCCTCGTCCGTGAAGTGCTGAAACAAAATAAGGTTCGCCTAATCCTAAACTCCATAAAGCGTGGGCCTCGGACTCTTCACGTTCGCCATCAACTTTATTTCCAATAAGAATCAGAGGTTTTTTTGCTTTACGAAGCCTCTGAACAAGAATGTCATCCTCATCTAAAGCGCCAACTTGAGCATCGACAACAAATGCAAGTACATCTGCCTCTTGCATAGCGATCTCAGCTCCTGCACTTACTTGAATTGAAATTCCATCAGGCTTTGCTTCCCAGCCACCCGTATCCATGACAATGAATCGACGACCGCCCCATTCGCACTCATATTGAATACGGTCTCGAGTTACACCAGGTGTATCCTCAACGATCGCTTCACGGCGACCAATGAAACGGTTAATTAACGTTGATTTACCTACGTTTGGTCGGCCCAAAATAGCAACTATCGGAAGACCGAGAAGAGAACGCTCACGCAATAACTCCCAAATTCGATCAATCGTTTCATCTAGATCCAAATAAGTGGAATCAATCTCTACTGCATCAAAGGCCATGGCTAATGGTGAAACAGCACGATTTGTATCTACCGCATCGCGATTATCGAGTGCGCTTTTTACATCAATCGATTTATCCTCGAGCTCATTTTCTCGTCGAACAGCACGGGCATCTAAGTCTGCGGTTAAATAAATCTTTAGCGCCGCATCTGGCACAACAACTGTTCCGATATCGCGTCCTTCGACAACAATTCCCTTTTCAGCGCGATCGATAATTGTTCGCTGAATAGCTAAAAGTTCACTGCGTACTTGTGGCATCGCACTGATGCGACTTACGTTGTCAGTGACTGAATGTCCACGAATTGCATGAGTAATTTGTGTATCTCCTGCAAAAACCTGCGGATCATTTGGATCAGAAACAAATCGAATGGGATTACTCTTTAGAAGTTTCAGAATCTCTTCAGCAGTTTCGCTTTTATTCTCTAAAGCAACCCAAGTAATCGCGCGATACAAAGCGCCAGTATCTAAATAATTCCAGCCGGCGCGAACGGCAATTGCGCGCGATGTGCTGGATTTTCCTGCCCCACTTGGGCCATCTATTGCTACGACTATGCCCATGTAGTGAGCCTACTTCTATTTACGAACCGGATGAACGTTCCACCCGATAGATGATAAGTGCTCTGATAAAACACGAGCATCTGATTGTGAAAGCGCCAAAGTAATCAGTGCATTTAACTGTCCGGGTGAATGCTCGATTGATAAATCTTCCACGTTAACGCTAATCGCTGCGCACTCGTTGAAAATTGCAGCTAATTGACCAGGTTTATCGTCAATAACAATGGGCACATAGGCATATTCACGCGCACGTCCACCATGTTTACCGGGAATCTTTGCTCGACCACGACCGCCAGCAGAGATGATCTGCGCAATTGTCGTTGGCTCCTTTAAGGCTTCAAGCATGTGATCGACATTGCTACCCAGTGTGCGTAAGGCGGCTGAAATCTCATGCCTATTTGAGTGAATTATCTGCGCCCACAGATGTGGATCTGATGCTGCAAGTCGGGTGGTATCTCGCAGGCCCTGACCTGCTAGCTCTAGCCAGTGCTCTGGTGCTGACTCAAGTGAGATGGCGGTAAGCGAGGCGACGATCTGCGGAAGGTGTGATGTTAGGGCTACGGCTCGATCATGTTCAGCTGCATCTAGCGTGATGGCTGTAGCTCCCAGCGCCGAGATCACCTCGTTAGCTATCCCCAGAGACGCCGCTTCACACTCTGGCGTTGGAGTCAGAATCCAACTTCTCGTTGTAAATAAATCTCCTTGAGCCGACTGTGCTCCTCCTACCTCCCGCCCAGCCATCGGATGAGATGGCACAAACTGCGACAAAGGTAGCTGCGAATTCTTAATGTGAACAATAGGTTCAGTCTTTGTACTACCAACATCCATAAACGTTGACTGTGGGTTTAGTTCATACTCTCTATTTATGACAAGGGGTAGGGCGTTAGTTGGACAAGCAAAGATCACCAGATCTGGCGAAGTTACTGGCTCGGAGCCGATGAGGTCATTGGCTAATTTCTGGGCTGATTCATCGCTATCGATTAGCTCGACCCGGACTCCTTTTGTTACGAGCCCTAATGCGATTGATGTGCCGATTAATCCCGCGCCGACAATGCGTACGCTTTCAAGTTTCACTGAGCGATATCACGGCGCAGCGACTGGGCTCCGTGCAAGTAAATATGAGAGATTTTCTCCGGAGTAAAGCTCGTCGTGCAGTGCATCATGACGCGAATAGTCTTATCCAAAGCTCCAGGAACATCGACCTCTACCGCCCCGATAAGTGGAACTGACTCAAAACCTATCTCACGGCAGGCTGCTGCGGGAAAAGATGCCGTCAGATCAGGTGTCGACGTAAAGATCACGGAGATAACATCAGAAGGTGTGAGGGAATTGGCCCGCATTATCGCTTGGATAAGCTCTTTTACGCCCGCGCCAATAGCCTCTGGAGTATTTGCCGATACTTGCACGGCGCCTCGAATAGCACGCATTGTCATGGGATAAGCCTACCTTTCCTTGTAGATATTCGCCTGCATTTAAATCTCTTTAAACCTATTAGTAAATATACCGATAAAACGTTTTTACTACTTTAAAAAGATAATCCAGCCGATTGGAGGAATTTCGTGCTTGGTGGAGCATGTCGACTTATCTGCAAAAACCCACCTCCTGGAGCGTGTTATTTGTCGATATATCACTTTTGATTTTGTATTGTCGATAAACAGTTAAACCGATTTTATAATTATTATCTACATATCGTTTTAATGTTATAGCTTTAAAACGTTACGTAGATTTGTTAACTCTCCAGAATTGAGATCTCGCCAACGTCCCTCGGGGGTATCTCCCAAAGAGATGGGGCCGAATTTAGTTCGGATAAGGCGCAGCACATCAACCTCTACCGCCTCCATTAATCGGCGAATAATGTGATAACGACCTTCGTGAATTGTTACTTCGATCCAGGCTGGAGAGAGCTCCTTAAAACTCAGAACGCGACCCATCCCATCCTCTAGCTCGATACCCTTCAAGAGAACCTTTTCGACCCCTGTTGGAAGTTTGCCGTCGAAATTGATGATGTAGGTCTTTTCAAGACCGAAAGAAGGGTGGGTAGCTCTAAAGGTTAGATCCCCATCATTAGTCAGCAAGATAAGTCCTTCTGAGTCCTTATCTAGACGACCTACATGGAAAAGTCGCTCCTTGCGCAGGTCAATAAAATCGCTGAGTGAAGGTCGACCATCTGGGTCAAACATCGTTGACAAAACGCCTTTAGGTTTATGAAGTGCAAGATAAGACTTAGTCACCGAACGGGTAATTGTCTCACCATCAACTTCTACTTGAACTAATTCGGGGTCAAATTTAGATCCCATTTCACGGATTGCGATTCCATTGACCGAAACACGGCCCGATTCGATTAACTCATCAGCGCCGCGACGGCTTGTAATACCAGCATCTGCGATGATCTTATTAAGGCGCATTTCGCCCATGGCTATCCTCCCGACAGTCGAAGGCAGATTCTAGCCTGAGAACTAATCGGTTAGCGAATCCAGAATGTCGTCCAACCCATCTAAATCAGGTAGGTATGGAGCTAGAGCTGGCAGATCCTCTAGTGAGTTCAGAGCCAAGCGATCGAGGAAATAAGAGGTCGTGCGATAGAGAATCGCTCCCGTCTCCTGCTCTACGCCTGACTCCTCTACAAGACCTCGAGTAATCAGCGTCTTCATGACAGCTTCGACGTTGACTCCTCGGATAGCTGAGACTCTGGCGCGAGAGACTGGCTGACGATAGGCAACAACTGAGAGAGTCTCCAGCGCGGCCTGGGTGAGACGTGATTGCTGGCCATCGAGGACGAATTTCTCAACGACCGAGACATAGGCAGGATTGCTATAAAAGCGCCATCCCCCGTTGATTTTTTTAAGGGAGAATCCCCGTTCGTCGTAGCTGGTACTTAACACCGATAACGCCAGCTCGATCTCATCTACGCTCTTCTCTAAAACCTGAGCAAGGACTACCTCTGTGACCGGTTCATCGACGACCATCAAGATCGCCTCAATCGAACGCTCAACCTCTACATTAGACATTTTCGCTACTTTCATCCGAATCTTCTAGGACAACAGGGATATCAAACTCATCACTTACCTCAACCTCGCCCGACTCCGAACCGGTCCACGAAATCTGCAGCTCTCCAAGTGCAACGACTTGATTAAAACGCAGGACTCCTTGGCGGTATAGATCCAGGAGAGCTAGAAAGCGCGCCACCACCACAAGGGTGTTATCGGCATCAGAGACGAGATTTCGAAAACTCATCGATTTCGACCTACGCAGCGCCTCCACAACGTGCTTAGACTGCTCTGCAACGCTCACAAGGGGTAGATGTAGATGCTCTACGCCCACCACAGGAACAGTTTTAGGGGTCAATACACGCTCAGCTATAGCTGCAAATCTGGCAGCGCCTACACCGATTAAGACCTCTGGAAGAAGGGCGCTAAGAGCGGGATCCAGGGCTACAACACGTGCAAAACTGCGATCAGCTGCAGCAATACGTTCGCTAAATGTCGATGCAATCTCTTTGAACGCTCGATACTGAAGCAGGCGGGCAAAGAGAATATCTTTGGCCTCAAGCAGAGCCAGATCCTCTTCGTCCTCGACCTCACCGCTGGGAAGCAACCGGGCCGCCTTTAAATCCAATAGCGTTGCAGCTACGACGAGAAATTCAGTTGCTTGATCTAATCTCCAGCCCTCCCCGGAGAGCTCTAGTGCGCGGATAAAGGAGATAAATTCATCGGTTACAAGGCTCAGAGAGATCTCAGTGATATCCATTTTGTGGCGTGAAATAAGGCCTAATAAGAGATCAAAGGGACCATCGAAGTTATCTAAATGGACGGAAAACCCACCTCCGCCGGCGGTATTGACATCAGTTGCCGCCTCTACAGATACATCCATACGCTCACCCTACTTCACCACTTGCCCAAGGCGGTGCATAACGCGTAGGCTCGGACCCAAATCTAGAAAGAGGTTTGACGTTTGAGCGCTAAATCGACAATTCGCGAAGAAGTCTCCACCACTTCCACACTCTTGGGCATGACAGCCAAGAAGTTTGATGTGCCGCCAACAATTACTGAGCACGGTCAAGCCAAAGTAATTGCAATCTTTAACCAAAAAGGTGGCGTCGGTAAGACGACGACGACCATCAATTTAGGTGCGAGTTTGGCTGAGTTCGGCCGTCGAGTTTTACTCGTTGACTTTGATCCTCAAGGTGGTCTCTCCCTCGGACTTGGAGTAAATGCTCACTCGCTACCACTTGAGCAGACCGTGTATTACGCATTGATGACACCTACAGCTAACGTAGATTCCATCGTTCTAAAATCACTTGTTCCCGGCTTAGATTTTCTTCCAGCTAATCGAGATCTCGGTACAGCAGAAACTACATTAGGCGCTGAAATTGGCGGACAACAATATTTAAAGCGTGCGCTCGCATCTCTGCGCGATTATTACGATGTTATTTTGATCGACTGCCAACCAACAATGGGTCAACTCACTATCAATGCTTTGGTAGCTGCCGATGAAGTGATCGTTCCCATGCAGTGCGAGTACTTCGCCTTGCATGGATTTATTGAACTCAAAGGCAACCTCGATAAGGTCAAGGCTTTCCTTAATCCAAATCTTACTCTCATCGGAATTCTGGCAACTATGTATGACAAAAAAACTTCACATAATCGTCAAGTTCTAGAACGTATTTTGGAGCAGTTCCCCCAAGATGTCTTTGAAACAATAATCGCTAAAACTATTCGTTTTCCAGAAACTACTGTTGTTGGCGAACCCATCACAACTTATGCAACATCTTCGGGTGGAGCCGCTTCATATCGCAGACTTGCACGTGAATTAATTGCCCGAGGAGGCGCACGATGACTCGCAGAGCTAATCTTCCAGGAGCTGATGAACTTTTCCGTTCAACTGCGCCAGCACTAACAGCTGTTCCAGCAGCACAAGAGACAAGTGCTCCCCTAGTTCCACCTGCTATTGCAACTCCTAAAGCACCGTCAGTAAAGAAAGGCGTGCGTTCAATTGCACGTCGCCGGGTTACAACTATCGATCGTTCACCATCTGGGCGTGAGCGTCATGATGAAAAAATTACGGTCTATTTATCGGCCGATGAACTATTTGATTTAGACCAAGCACGCTTGCTTTTGCGTGGAGACCTTGGCCTGGCTGCAGATCGCGGGCGTATTGTTCGTGAATCTATCGCGGTTATCATCGCTGATCTTGAAGCCAAGGGTGACCAAAGCATTCTTGCTCGTCGATTGCGCGGACTCTAAAGCTTTTTTACTTAGCTCGTGGATGTGACATTGAATAGCTCTCACGTACTTTATCAATGGTGATGAGCGTATAAATCTGTGTTGTAGTTACTGATGCATGTCCCAGTAACTCTTGCACCACGCGTATATCGGCGCCCCCATCTAACAGATGGGTCGCATAGGAGTGGCGGAATACATGCGGTGATACTTTTCCATCTAATCCAACGGCTTGAGCGGCTTTGATAACTATCGCCCACGCTGACTGGCGAGTGATCCGACCACCTCTGGAGTTCAGAAATAGTGCCGAATTTGTTTTTGCAGCCTTTGCGGTTAACGCTGGACGTAATCGAGTTTTATAATCATCGATTGCAGCTGTAGCAAAACTTCCTAACGGAACGATGCGTTCCTTTGAACCTTTTCCGCGTAATTTCAGCGTAGTAATCGGACCCTCTTCGCTATCCATCATGGAAATGTCGTTCAGATTAATTCCTACAAGTTCGCTGACTCGGGCTCCACTGCTGTAGAGAAGTTCAATCATCGCTCGATCTCGAATGGTAATTGCCTCACTCTCTCGATGTGCTGCTTCAATAAGACTGAGAATTTCAGGAATGCTCAATGCTTTTGGCAATCTGCGTTGCATCTTCTTTGTTTGAATTTCAAGAGTTGGATTAGGGATTGCAAATTCTTGAGTGACATATTTGAAAAAGGAGCGGAGAGTAGAAATTGTCCGATTCATACTAGCTGGACTCATACCTGATACTCGAAGAGAGCTTTCAAAATCGCTAATGGTCTGTACTGTGACAGCGGTTAAATCAGTTGCTCCTAAAAATTCTGCGAACTTTACTAAGTCGCGTTTATAAGCAGCGATTGAATTATTGGCTAGGCCGCGTTCAATAACACAGTAATTAAGAAATGCCTGTGTCGCTGAATCACAACGTAGAGCAGGCATACCCATGAGATTGTGCAACCGCCGGATAGTAGATTTCACCATCGTGAACATTGAGGCCTTTTGCTAAATCCTTATCCTTAAGACAAGCATCACGCCAACCAAACTTTGCAAGTGCTAAGGCAAATGGAAGTGTCGCGTTGGTAAGGGCATACGTAGAGGCCACCGGTACTGCCCCAGGCATATTGGCTACACAGTAAAAAATAGAGTCGTGTACCTGGTAGGTAGGTTCGGCATGTGTAGTTGCATGTGAATCTTCAAAACATCCACCTTGATCGATCGCGATATCAACTAGGACTGAACCAGACTTCATTGATTTCACCAATGCATTTGAAACTAATTGTGGAGCTTTAGCGCCGTGAACTAGTACTGCCCCGATGACTAAGTCTGCAGTCCTAACTTCGCGCGTTACTGCATGCGCCGATGCCACGAGAGTCTTAATTCGGCCCTGATAGATAGTGTCGATGTATTGCAATCGATTGATTGAACGATCGATGACAACCACATCAGCGCCCATTCCCATAGCTATGACTGCTGCGTTTAACCCTGCTACCCCACCGCCGATGACAACAACTCGACCTGGAGCTACGCCGGGTACTCCACCTAACAGAACTCCTCGACCACCATGTGGCTTTTCTAAAGCAGTGGCACCCACTTGAGTTGCAAGTCGTCCAGCTACTTCACTCATTGGCGCAAGTAATGGAAGTGTTCCATTAACTTCTACGGTTTCATAAGCAATGGCCGTCGTACCGGATGCCACTAATGCATCAGTGCACGCCTTAGAAGCGGCTAAATGTAAGTAAGTGAACAAAGTTTGGCCACGTCGCATTTTAGAATACTCAACTGCGATCGGTTCTTTAACTTTGAGAATTAACTCGGCCTTCTTCCAAACCTCATCAGCGGTTGCAACAATTGTGGCGCCGACGGCAATGTAATCAACATCAGTAATTGCAGAACCGATTCCAGCCGTTGCTTCGATAATAACTTCATGGCCGGCTGCAACAAACTCACTTACACCTTCAGGCGTTAAGGCAACTCGTGACTCTTGGCTCTTTATCTCTTTGGGGACTCCAACAATCATGAGTGCTTAACCTTTCGCTGCTACCGCCGCTGCGATTAATCCCACGAATAAAGGATGAGGTCGAGTGGGGCGAGATCGAAGCTCTGGATGAGCTTGCGTACCTATGTAGTAAGGATGCTCTTCTTTGGGGAGTTCCACAAACTCGACTAAATCCTGAGCGCGGTAAAAGCCTGAAAAAACTAAACCGGCATGTGCGATTTGATCACGGTAAAGATTATTTACCTCATATCTATGGCGATGTCGCTCTGAAATTTGATTCGAACCATAGGTCGTCGCTACAAGTGAGCCTTCAAGTAAATCAGCTTGATAGAGACCAAGGCGCATCGTTCCACCCATGTCTTGCTTTCCAGCTACTACTTCTCGTTGATCATCCATCGTAGCAATCACTGGAGTTCCGGTATCTGAGAATTCGGCTGAGATTGCATCTGTTATTCCAGCTAAATTCCTTGCAGCTTCAATGACCATGCATTGCAAACCCAGGCACAGACCCAATGTAGGAATCTTATTCTCGCGAGCATAACGCAGAGCACCTACTTTGCCTTCAATGCCTCTAATACCAAATCCCCCCGGAACGCAGATTGCATCTACATCTTTAAGATGACGTGCGGCACCATCGGCGCTTTCACACTCATCACTTGGGATCCAGATGATTTCGATCTTCGCTGCATTTGCAAAACCGCCTGCACGAAGCGCCTCTGAAACCGAAAGATAAGCATCTGGTAAATCAATATATTTTCCTACCAAGCCAACACGAATATGGTGCTTCGGATGGTGAACCTTGTCCAAAAGATCATCCCACTCGCCCCATACAACATCGTGACTTTCTAGACCCAAACGCTTAACTACATAGGCATCTAAGCCCTCTGCATGAAGAACTTTAGGAATGTCATAAATTGAGGGTGCATCAACTGCTGCGACAACTGCAGCTAAATCTACGTCGCACATGAGAGATATTTT
The DNA here is from genome assembly GCA_009701185.1 of Actinomycetota bacterium. GTDB lineage: Bacteria > Actinomycetota > Actinomycetes > Nanopelagicales > Nanopelagicaceae > Planktophila. Next base: position 15,501 of record WLKQ01000025.1, read on the forward strand.
CTTCTTCACCGATAGTGGAATTTCGCGATCTGATCGTAAAACAATTGCGTCTGGTGCAATACCGATACTTCGTAAAGCTACAACGGAGTGCTGGGTAGGCTTTGTTTTTAATTCACCAGATGGTCCAATGTATGGAACTAAAGAAACATGTAAATAGAAAACATTATCGCGACCAACTTCTTGACGAATTTGTCGAGCCGCTTCTAAGAATGGTTGTGATTCAATATCGCCAACCGTTCCGCCGATCTCGGTGATCACTACATCGATATCCGGGGCTGCCATCGCGCGAATACGCTCTTTAATTTCATTAGTGATATGTGGAATAACTTGAACAGTTTCACCAAGATATTCACCGCGGCGCTCTTTGGCAATTACTCGTGAATACACCTGACCAGTTGTGACGTTTGCCGAACCATGAAGATTGGTATCAAGAAAGCGTTCATAATGTCCGATATCTAAATCAGTCTCGGCGCCATCATCGGTAACGAAAACTTCCCCGTGTTGAAATGGATTCATAGTGCCTGGGTCAACATTTAGGTATGGATCGAGCTTCTGCATAGTTACACGTAAGCCACGCGCTACCAGCAACCTGCCGAGTGAAGAGGCGGTGAGTCCTTTGCCGAGTGAAGAGGCGACTCCGCCGGAGACGAATAAATGCTTAGTTACATGAGGTTGGCCCATGGAAGACAAACCTATCATCGGTTAGGGGTGAGCCTTTACCTCTTTAAAGAAAGTAGTTCAGCGGCGTGTTCCTTAGCGCTCTGCGAGCCCTCAAGGCCTGCCAACATACGGGCTATCTCAGTTAATCGCTCGTCACCGCTGACTTCACGCACATCACTTTGACTGACAGATCCATCATTATTTTTATTCACCACGAAATGGGAATCGGCCCACGCTGCAACTTGAGGCAGATGAGTGACAACAATGACCTGCGCATGTTGTGACAAAGCGTGCAATCGACGACCGACTTCAATCGCGGCCTTGCCGCCAACCCCTGCATCGACTTCATCAAAGACATATGTACCAACGGGATGCGTAGCTGCAATGACAACTTCCAGGGCTAGCATCACTCGAGACATTTCACCGCCACTGGCACCTTTTGATAGCGGAACAAGTGGTGCACCTTTATGTGCACACAACAGCATTGCGACCTCATCACACCCCGTTGCCGTGAAATCTGACTCCTTTACCGCCGAATAGTCCGGAGAGAGAACATCAACCGTCAACGATGTGTGTGGCATGGACAGGTGATGAATCTCCTCAGTTACACGTTCTCCTAAAACCTTTGCGAAATCAATACGAACCTGTGTCAACTTCTTTGCCGATGCTAAAAGAGTTTTCTTTACTAATAGCAACTCATTTTCTAAAGCAGAGAGTTTTTCATCTCCGCCCTCTAGATCTTTCATTGTTTCGGCAGCTGTTGCATATCTACTAATTAGTGCATCTACTTCTTCGGCATGGGTACCCGCTCCGCCAAATCTTTTTATTGCGCTATTGATGTCAGATTTTCGTGATTGCAAATAATCTAAGCGCGCAGGATCAGCTTCCAGAGCTTGGACATAGGATGCCACAGTCGTATTGGTATCTGCCAAGACATAGAAACTCTCACTGACCGCGCTGTAAATTGCCTCAAGAGCTGCATCCTTACCTCTTGCTGCATCTAACACTTTGCGGACATTGCCAAGTGAGGTCAAGACTCCTGCCTGCTCATCGTTGAGGATTGCATGTGCGTTTTCACTAGCAAGACGTAACTCTTCAACACTAGATAATCGAGCCATTTCAGCCTCAATATCGCCATATTCTCCGCTCACAAGTGCGAGCTTCTTCATTAACGCCGTAAACTCGCGCAGGGTGGCAAGTGCTGAATCTTTTGCATCCATACTCTTTTTAAATGCTGCAATACGAAGCTTGAGATCTTGATAGTTCCTAAGATTTTCCCTGTAATCTGAAAGTACTTTTGTGACTGAAGCTCCACCAAAGCGATCCAAGAGTTCTCGCTGTTTTGCGCTCTTTCCAATACTGAGGTTGGCGGCTTGAGCATGGACTTCAACTAAATATTCGCTTAGCTCTGAGAGAACGCTGGCTGGGACTGCGATTCCACTCGTGGTTGCTTTACTTTTTCCATCCGAAGTTACAGAACGAGTGATGATCATTTGTCCGTCTTCTACTATCGCACCTGCCTCTTCAAAACGTGGAATAAGTTCTTTGGCGACGGCAAAACGTGCACTTGCAATCAATCGTTCATTGCCTATGCGAACCAAAGAACTATCGCTCTTTCCTCCAACAATCA